>CAIJKT010000387.1 GCA_903821255.1 uncultured Lentisphaeria bacterium
ACGGCGACCACCGAGATCTACACAGGCGAAGACACTCTTTCCCTACACGACGCTCTTCGATCTCAATGTCAGCACTCCGATCATGGTCGGCGTCGGCGACTTGTGCCGGAAGATCAAAGCCAAAATCCCGGCTAAAAACCTGATTCTGACCGGCTGGCATCCCTCCGCGCTGCCTGAACGCACTTTAAAAGAGGAAGCCTGCGATTTCGTTGCCCAGGGGGAGGGGTTCCACACGCTGGAGAACATGCTCTCAGGGAAACCGTTTGACGAAATTCCCGGCTTGTGGTGGAAAGACGGCGACGAGGTCAAACAAAATCCCCGTCCCCGGAACATCAGCAATCTCAGCGATGAACTGGATGATGTCGCCTGGGATTTGCTGCCGATGGACAAATACCGCGCCTTCAGCTGGATGTGCATGCGCAATTTCAGTGAAAGGACTAAATTCGCCTCTATCTTTACCAGCCTCGGCTGTCCTTACAAATGCAGCTTCTGCGCCATTCATGCTACTTACGGCGAACATAAAATCCGCTACTGGAGTCCTGAATGGGTGCTAAAACAACTGGATATCCTGGTGAATAAATATGATGTGAAACACATCAATATTCACGATGAACTTTTTGTGTTCAATCCCAAACACTATCTGCCGATCGCTGAAGGGATTATTGCGCGCGGATACAATCTGAATATTAATGCATTCGCCAGGGTGGACGTACTGGATAAAATAAGTGTCGAACATCTTCAGACGCTGAAGAAAGCCGGGTTCAACTGGTTTAAGATCGGCATAGAAACCGGCAATACGCGAGTCCGCGCCAATGTCGGGAAAGACAGCTACGACGTGGAAGTTGTCAGGCGGGTAGTAAAAAAATCACATGACAACGGCATTGACTTCTGCGCCAATTTTATGTTCGGCCTGCCCGGCGATGATTATGATTCAATGCAGGACACTTTAAACCTGGCTACTGAACTTATGGCTGCTTTTCCCAGCTTTTTCTGCACCATGGCAATACCGGGATCCGACCTTTACGAGGCGGCGCTGAAGCAGGGGCTGCCGCTGCCGGACAACTGGCTGGGATACGCTTCGCAGGGTTATGATTTCCTGCCGCTGCCGACGGAAAAACTCACGGCCGGACAGGTACTGGAATTCAGGGACTACGCCTTTGAAACATATTTTAAAAATCCGCGATATTTGAACATGATAGAAACTAAATTCGGGCTTGAAGCGAGAAAACATATTGAGCAGATGACTGGAATCAAATTAAAAAGAAAACTATTAGGAGATTAGCTTATGGACTGCTTTTGTAAGAGTGTCCGTCAGGACATTTTGCGCATTTCACAGCACAGCGGGCACGGTCATATCCCGACCTGCTTTTCAGTGGTGGAAATGCTCGCCGCTGTTTATTCAGAAATGAAGCACAACCCCGCCGATCCATCATGGGATGATCGCGATATTTTTATCCTGAGCAAAGGGCATGCGGCGCTGGCGCATTACTGCACCCTCGCCCATTCCGGTTATTTCCCTGTAAAGGATGTTTATAATTTCGGCGCGTTCAGTTCGATTTTCGGCTGTCACGCCGACCGGCACAGGGTTCCAGGCGTTGAATTGTCAACCGGATCGCTCGGACACGGAAGCTGTGTCGGGGCCGGAATCGCCCTGGCTCTAAAAATCAAGAAATCTCCGCGGAAAGTATATGTGCTGATCGGAGACGGCGAAAGCAACGAAGGCACGGTATGGGAATCGCTGATGGTGGCTGCTCACCAGAAACTGGATAATCTCACGGTGCTTCTGGATCACAATAAATCGCAGATACGCTGCCTGCCTATCACGCGCCCCGCCGACAAATTCCGGGCGTTTGACTGCAATACCATCGAAGTTGAAGGCCATGACATCAGCGCGCTAAAAGCCGCATTGTCAGCACCGTCAAACGGCAAACCGAAAGTGATTGTCGCGGATACGGTCAAAGGCTGCGGCTGCAAAACTCTGGCCGAAAATATGTTCGCATGGCATCGCCGCAGTCCGTCAAAAGAGGAAATGGAAATGTTGCTGGGAGAATTGAAATGAGAAAACACTTTAAAGAAGTTCTTATTAAAATCGCGGAAAAAGACGAAAAGCTGATACTGCTGCTGGGGGACATCAGCGTTTTCCTTCTAAAGGATTTTGCCGACCGTTTCCCTGACCGCTTCTATAATATCGGCATCTGTGAAAATACGCTTATTTCAATGGCCGCCGGGATGAGTTCGCAAAATCTGCATCCGATCGTTCACACCATCGCGCCGTTCATTACGGAAAGAAGTTATGAGCAGGTCAAGCTGGATATGTGCTACAACGGGTTCGGCGGCAATATTGTGTCCTGCGGCGGCTCTTTTGACTACGCCTGGGACGGAGCCACTCACCACTGCTATACCGACCTGGAGCTGATGCGCATGCTGCCGGGAATGGAAGTGATGCAGCCGGGCAGCAAAAAAGAACTGGGCATGCTGCTTGAATCGCAATATGCCAACGGCAAACCGTCCTACTTCAGAATCCCGGCGGATGAGCATCACCTGAACCTGCCGGTGGAATTCGGAAAAGCCAATGTCGTTCTGCATAAAGATAACGCTGAATTGACCGTTATTACCGCCGGCCCGCTGCTGAACAATGTTTACGAGGCGTGTAAAGACATGAACGTCAATCTGCTTTACTTCCACACCATCAAGCCGCTGGATGCTGAAATTCTGGCGCGCTATTCGAAAACCAAAATGCTGGTGATTCATGACGCCTTCGGCCTGTTCGAATCTGTGTGCGCCGCAGTTGACGCCAAAGTCAAATATCACGGGATCCCGGACAAGTTCTGCTGCTATTACGGCACGCTGGAAGACATCAGAAGATTGTTGATGCTGGATGCCCCCGGAATCAAAAATATCATTCAAAAGGAATTATCCGGAATAAAATGACAGAACAGAAAGTAACAGCAGAAGATTTTGAACGGATGTTCCATTTTGAAGAAGGAACATTGCCTGAATTCATTCGCCGCGAACTCGATAATGTCGCCTCTGCGCATCATCTTGCGGACGCTCAGGAACAGGCCGAATATGTGCTTGATTTTCTTAAGCGGATTGACCAGAAAACCATTACCAGGACCAAAGCGGAGAATCTGGCGGCGTTTGAAGCCGGATGGACAGAAAATTATAATAAACTGCTGCGGGACGGCGCTTCTTTAAACAGCCTGAAGCCGGGTTATTTCCGGGGAAACAAATTTCTGAGATACAATAATCAGTTGATCGTTTCCGATAATCTGCAGCTTGAGTTCGACTTGTTCAGGATCGCCAGACATTGTATCTTTTACAAATATCTGAACAGCAGCGATATCATCTGTGAACTTGGTTGCGGCAGCTGCCAGAATATTTTGATGCTGGCTGAACTGTTCAAGGACGCCAATTTGATTGCCGCGGACTGGACCTGCGCTTCGAAAAAGATCGTTGACCAGCTCGGGGTATGTCTTAAGCGAAATATTTCCGGGCATGTCCTGGATATGATGGATATCAAAGACGCCAGTTTTATCCCGCCCGGCAGCTCCATCGTTACAATACATGCGTTTGAGCAGCTCGGCACAAACTTTACCGGGATATTGGACTTTATGATCAAAAGCAGGCCGAAAATTGTTGTCCAGTACGAATCGGTGCTGGAATATTATTCGGAAAGCAATCTCTATGATTTTCTGGCGTTAAAATACTGCCGGAAAAGAAATTATTTGGAGAACTATTTGGCTGCACTGAAACAGCTGGAGCAGGAAAAGAAAATCGAAATAATCAGCACATACCGTCCGTTCCTGGGCGGGGTGCTGCACGAATCTTCGTTGATCGTATGGCGTCCGTTATAATTTTTGGAAGGAAACATTATGCTGAAAGTATCAAAAACTGATTTGGAAGGCGTTCTGCTG
>CAIJKT010000388.1 GCA_903821255.1 uncultured Lentisphaeria bacterium
AGTTTTAGTGATGAAGAAAATATAATATATATTATGGAATTAAATTTAGTTATAAAGGATACGTAATGCAGACACTGTCAAAGGCGCAGGCTATTCATCCGTTCAAATTCAAATCCAACCGGATAAAGCGCTTGTATCAGGGCGGCAGCGGTATTAACCGTCTGCGCATGGAAAGTGCCGTGCTTGACACCAATTTCCCGGAAGACTGGATTGCATCCTGCGTTGAGGCTAACAGCAGGGAATTCGTGGCTTCAGGGTATGGCTTGAGCACCTGCGAATACGACGGACGGGAATATTTATTCCCGCAACTCCTGCAGGAACGTCCGGAAGCGATGTCGGGCGCGGAACACGTTACCCGTTACGGTCCGACGCCCGGTGTTCTGACTAAATTGCTTGATTCCGCGGTACTGCTGCCGCTTCAGGTTCATCCTGACTGCGATTGCTCCAGCCGTTTTTTTGATTCAGAGTACGGCAAGACCGAGGCCTGGATAATCTTGGAGACACGGGAGATTAACGGCGAAAAACCTTACCTGCTGCTAGGCTTTAATGATCGCCTCAATCCGGAAATATTCCGTCAGGAAGTGCTGAACGGAGAATTTCATGAGGGGTTGTCAATGTTGCACAAAATAGAGGTGAAGCCCGGAGATGTATTTGTCGTATACGGACGAATGCCGCACGCTATCGGGCCGGGAATTACCATGGTTGAAGTGATGGAGCCTACCGATTATGTCATTATTCCGGAAAAAAACTGTTTTGGCAAGTTGTTGACTCCTGAAAAGCGTTTTGCCGGCCTTACGCCGGAGGCGGCGCTTGATATCTTCGATTATACTGTCTACTCGCGGGAGGAAATCGTTGCACGTTGTGTTCAGAACGCGGAAATAATTGAAGAAAAAAAAACCGGAATTCTGCGCCGCCTTATTGCCAGGCGTAAAGTGAAATTTTTTGAAGTTCAAGAACTGAGCATTGCCGGTAAATGGGATTTTAATCTGCAGGAGAAAACATTCCGTATCGGCATTGTGGTCAAAGGAGAAATTGAAGTAGTTTCCGGTGATAGAAAATTATCAATTAAAACCGGAGAAAGTTTCTTTCTCCCTTTTGCACTGAATGAATGTGTTCTTGCCGGCAGCGCCAGGGTTATTATTGTGTTGCCGCCGACTGATAAGAGAGATGATCTTTAAACCCTCAACGGAGATCCGTTGAAATTATACAGCGGGGTTAATAAATTCTCCTTCCTGCCAGCAGCAAACAAGGCGGCGGTTGTATCCGGTCAGATCATGGAAAGCTGTTCGCGGTAAACTTTCGGGCTTACGCCTGCAGTGCGGCGGATCAGACGGCAGAAGTAGCCGCGGTGCGGAATACCGACCATTTCGCCGATTTCATAAACCGGATAATCTGTTTCACGCAGGAGCGATAATGCCCGCTGGAGCCGCAACTGCAGCAGATATTCTCCCGGCGAAACCAGCATCCGCTCTTTGAAGAGACGGGTCAGGGTCGTGCGATGAATCTTGAGCTGGTCTGCCAGTTCATTGATATTTACTGCCGGATTTGAATAATTCTCCTGAACCAG
>CAIJKT010000389.1 GCA_903821255.1 uncultured Lentisphaeria bacterium
GGAGTAATGACACTGCATATCTTATCTATCGCTTTCAACATCCAGTCCGCATTCTCCAGATTCATCCGGTGCATCAGTTCAGGATTGTCATAGAATGCGTAAAGATGATTTTCGATGCCGAAAAATACTCTGGGCAGCCAGAAGAAGCCGTTGAACGTGAACCATGTCGCAATCTCGCCTTTTCTGTGCGAAGCGGCGACTTTTTCAAGCGCGTCAGTATTTATTTCTTCGAGCTGGAAAAAATACTGGTGCAGACGTTCATAGTCATCTGCATTGCTGACAAGCCCTGCTCCGTGCGTATCAGGGCGCGGACAGTTTCCATATATGCCTCCATAGCGGAACTGATGATAAACATCCTGCCCGAAATATCTGCATATATCGCACTGATCTTTTAACTCAGATGGGAGTCCTTCGCACCGCCAGCGCTCTATTGTCTTATCCCACCACGATGCCCATTCGACTACGGGCAGGCGGTCAAAATCTCTAAACTCCATTACGGCGTGAAAACGCTCTCTTGTCGTCATCTCTGTCATTGTATCTGTTCCTTTAATTGCTCTTCTAATATTTACCGTACTTATGAGCGGTCTCATACATTGCCACCACATTTTCAGTAGGGGAATTATCCTGCAAGGAATGGGTCGGGGCGAAGCAGTAGCCGCCGCCCGGCATCATAATTCCCAGGGTTTTCCGGCAGTAATCTACTGTCTCGTCTACCGTGCCATATGCGACCGGACCGGCAGTTGAAATACAACCATGAAAAGCGAGACGGTCTCCGAAAGTTTTCTTGAGATATTCCGGCGACATATCCTTCGCTTCCGGCTGCAGCGTATCCGCGGCAGTTAATCCCATTTCTATGTAGTCGTCATAAGCCCACGAGCTTGAATCACAGGTGTGAATCATCACCGGCAGGCCATATTGTTTAGCAAGATCAAAGAACGGTTTATGGCGGGGCTTTATATGTTTCTGAAACATCTCCATACCGATTATCGGGCCTTTCTGAGTTCCAAGATCCTCCCCGATCCACATAAAATCAACGCCGCCTTCCGCAGCCTCAATACTCCGTCGCGTCACTTCGAGTTGAATAGCAAGCATTCGATCAATCAGCCTGAGCCCAGCCGGTTCATCAAGCGCCAAATCCACAAAAACCTGTTCCATCCCTCGAAGAAAACCTGCCGTATTCATAATACAGGCAAGTCCGGCGTTTCCTACACAGACTGCGTAATTTCTGAATTCGCGACAGTTTTTTGCAATCGCAGAATAGTCGTAGTCGTCCGGCGACGGCATCGGCCATTTATCGGCAGTGTCAAAATCCGCATCGATCAGCGGAAATTCGCAGTAGTCCCAGTAGCCGCCGCTTTCGTGTTCGACGTATTTTTTCACCCACCCCCATTGAGGCTCAACCTGACGATCCTGCTTTGCGGCATGAAGTATCTTGCCGGTATAAGGCGCGCCAACGCCCGCGAAGTCTACCCCGAGTTTCTGTCTCAATCCCTCGTAGTCATCCGGTTTCAGGTCGAAATGCGCCTTCAGCCTTCCATCAATTCCAGGATTGCTGTGATAGTTAATCGGTACTCTGTCGGCTTCGCGACGTTCAAACGTCCTTAAAACGCGTTCTTTCGAATTCATATTCTATTAATGTCTCTTGTATAAGTGTTAAGGAGTGTTTTTAACCACTTCAAACAAACTGATGTTGCCGGAAGCAATGGTTTTTACAGGAATAACAAACTCTCCACCGGTTACGGGAATAATTTTACCGGTCTGATAATCAATAATGCTGACATTCTCTGATGAATTCGCCAGTTTGGCAATATTGATTTTTAGACTGCCCTCATCACCCATATTCGCATTGCTATAGGTAACCAGGGTAATTAAAGCTATGCGGTTTCCCTGCAGCAACTGATGCACTCGCGGAACCGTAGTGATCTTAGCCGGCGTTTTGACTTGAACTCCGGCATCATTTAATGACTCAACCATGGGCAAATCTCCGGTGCGCTCAAAGCCGGCACACTGATCCTGCCTCACTCCGTCAAGATAATAATTTTCGGCTCTCGCCACTAAAGTATTTATCCGGCTGAGCCCTCGCACGGTCTCCGCATCCGCATAGAAACTGCCATCCGGGTAATACAAAGCGAAACCGGGCAGAACTATATTGTTTTTACGGTCATTGAGTGATAATAAATCAAAAATACGATGTTTATTAAGTGTTTCATCAGCCAGGAAGTAGGGAACTGCGCCTATTAATAATGGAATTATTTCACAACTATTATTTGCCTTCCCGTAGAGTTTGGCGTCGAATCCATTTTTGACGGGGCCTGAAGTATAATCATCAGCAAATAATTTAGGAGAATACCATTGAGGCATGGTTGCGTCAATATCTTTATTAACCCAGGTCATCTGTTCAGCAGCAGGCAATGCTCCGGAACCGACTGGTCCAAAATCATTATGCGTGTTTACCACATAAATATCAGGGTTGACAGCCTTGATGGCCGCCGACCATATCGCGCAAATTTTACTGTACAGCGATAAATTATACTTAGTCCATTGAAGATTATATTTTTCTGTGATAAGTTTTGGCGTTAAACCTTGGCGGGGAATATTGTATTTTGCCGCAAAATCATCCAGGGTAACGGAATCAAAACTGACAAACAAACCTTCCAGTCCATCATTGATTACCCCGTTGCAGGAAATGCCGGTCTGCGCCCCCCGCTTGACCGTATTCACCCAGCCGGCGATGCAGCTGTTAACCCAATCTTTACCGCCATTGGCCATGTAAAGCGCGGAATATTCATTCGGATGTTCCACGCCATTGGCGTCAACTTTGTATTTCCCTGCGACCTTGTCTTTTTCGCCCGTTACGGTATAATGAACACCGGCATTGACCCTGTCCATGGTGGAAAAGTTTGGCCAAATATTTTTTATTTCATACTCCCGGCAGGCTTTCTGAATAATTTTCTCCTGATTGGTTAATTCTCCATTTTTATTCACGGAATACAAGCCGTAATCGCTCCAGACATTAAATCCAGCCATTGCAAAAAGCTTCGGTATACTCGCCAGGCCTGCTTCCGGATCAACCTTCCAGTTGGTGACGCCATAACAGATGCTTTTGATTCTCCCGGGTCTGGCATACTCCTGCGGGATTTCAACCGGCTGCAATTGCCACATTGTCTCGGCAATTATCTTATCGCCGGATTTAATAACTACCTGTATGGGAAATTCCTCCGCTTTTTCTGAAGAAACCCAAAAGCCGGGGTAGACAGATTCGTAAATGCCGTTATAAAGTTTCGGCATCGGCAATGAATAACAAATTGCCCTGACGCCGTTCAGCCGAGTTTCACTGGTGGTTAATTCCATTTTTTTAATTTGATCCGGACGAAAACTATTCAGCACCGGCAGGTTGAAACCTTCCACTTTTACGTCCCGGGGGATAATGAAATTCAGCGTTGGCGCAATATCCATTTTGGGCAGTTGCGGACTGCTTAATGCATAATTTATCCACTGCTTAATTCCCGGGAAGTAGGACTGGATATTTTGGGAGCGCGCCGGGCTTGACGGATATAAATCACAAAAAATCTGTCCGGTCGCGTCATTCCCGGATGCTAAATCTAAACTTATATCATCCAAAGCAATACCAGAGGCCTTGGACTTAAATATTAATTCCTTTTTCCCCGGTTCCGGCAAATCGAAATCGACAAAATACTGCCGCCACGCCTGACTGACAAGAACTACATTTTTCTCCTGATTGCCCAGCTTGATATTAAGTTGAGAATGATAAGTGGCGCCGTTGGGACGGGCATAAAAACTCACCCGGTAGCGTCCGGCCCGGGGTATTTCAATTTCCTGCGCCAAATTGGTAATGCGGCTGCTGGAATATATCTCAATGGCATTTTTACCAGAATTAACTCCGCCCGCCGGGCCGTGTCCGCCGCCAGCCGGACTCAAACGGTAGCAGTAGGTATTCGTTCCCCCGTTTGCATCCCGGACTATCCATTTATTCAAATAGCCGGCTGTTATTTTATTGCTTATAGTGTATTTTCTGCCATTTGTTCTCGGATCTGAATTGTCACTGGTGGAAAAATATATATTCGTTGCTGTCCAGTGACTGTATTTTCCCTTGCCTGTTTCCCGAATAGCCTGGTGCAGGGAATGCGGCGGCCCCAGCGGTTTGCCGTCTTCAAACAGAATGCACTCAGACTTTCCGCCGTTATCTCCCGCTTGCCCCGACGTAAGAACTGCCATATAACAGAATCCTTTTTCCGCTCTCATTGCTTCCGGCTTTATTTCCTCCGAAATAACCTTTTCCTGCGGGACTGATGAATCTTCGAATCCGGGATTTTGAACTAAATTATCCGCCGATAAACTCACGCTAATGCCCATTGCCATAACAATAATCAAATTTTTTAATTTCATTTTTCTCTCTTTTAATGTTATATTTCTCATTCAATCAACGATGGTAATTCCCCGTCGCTTGCGGCGAATCCGCCCGTAATATCCCGTATGCTTGCGCATTGAGGATAATGTGAACAAAAGCATTTTTTTCTATTCGGAACGCCAGAAATCAGTTAGTCCGCCTGATGGCGGAGCTACGTCAGGACGCAACGCTGGAACATCTGTCAATTTTCGTATTTCAGCGTGTCCATCGGCAAACGCATAACCAGACTGCCGGTTATGCCGAAAGGCGGCTTGACTGGCAGCTTGAACAATCAGATAATTTCCCCAAACACCCCCGGTATAAAATGATCGCCACAAATCAGCGCCGCTATCACCCAGCAACATACGCTGTGCAGGTCGCTTTACTCTCGCCAGGGTTATGAAATAATTTTTGGGCGCAACAGGCGTACTTGAATCAAACCAGCCGTTCATGCCATAACCATAGTTGGGATATACGGTAGCCGCAGGCTTATATGACGGGGTCATGAGTCCATCATAACCTCCAGCCGGACACCGTGCCGTTCCCCACGCCATAACGCCATGAACTGCATCTCCTCCCTCAAATCCATAACAACTGTAATTTTTTGGAAGGCCAATATAGTAGCCTACGCCGCCACCAGTAAATGCATTGAACATATAATTACTTGATCCGCTTCCCTTGGGAAGTTGACTCTTATAATCATCGGTATATCCGATTACACCAAACGCCAGTTGCTTGAGATTGCTAAGACATTTTGACTGATAGGCCATTTTCCGGGCTTTTTCCAATGCCGGCAGCAGCATTGAGGCCAGAATTGCGATGATCGCGATCACGATGAGGAGTTCCACGAGCGTGAAATTCAACGACTTACGACTTTTTTTGTCGCTCATTTGTTCATTCTCCCTTTTAATTGGCATTTGAGTTTTCATTTGTTCATTCTCTTCTTGTTGTTTAATTGCTTTTCTACTATTTTCTACTATTTCAGCAAGTCATCCGCATACTCTGAGCAATCGCGAAGGCAAAGACTGCTGTCTCTGACTGCGGTTGGGGATCAAACTGCCGATGCCGATGACTTTTTGAAAAAGCCTCTTTAGTCATGAACAGGATAAATTCGACCGCATTTTTAAGTTTATAAATTTTGGTTTTTCACTTTTTGTTTGACTCCACGATTTTTTTGCTATGCCTTTTCTTTCATCTCCGATTTTGCGCAATGGCTTGCAGTATTGTCTGGAAAGTTCAATTATGGGGTCAAGATAAGGTGGATCGGTTGATACAGACCTCCGGCCCCGGCGGAATCATATACTCTCACCGCCAATACGTTCTTTCCATCTTTTTTAAGCAATTCGCCAGGAAACTTGACTTCAAACGGCTGATTCCAGATTTTACTTGCAGGCTTACCGGTAGAGGCACAGCTATGTTCACCAATCAGCGCGCCGTTCAAATAAATCCACGCTTCCTCGTCCACCCCATCGAATTTCATGGTCAATTTCTTTCCTTGCGCCAATGGGGGAACTGAGAAGGTGGTGCGATACCACCCGAAACCATCGTATTCGCCGACCTCCGGCGCTTTCTCCCAATTAGCCGGTACGGCAATCCGGGGCCAGGCGGAGTCATCGAATTCCGAGGAGAACCATTTAGCTTTCCCGCCTTCATTTTTCGGATCCTTTTGAAATGCCCATTTTTTCGCAAAATTCGAAATGTCGTTTGCATCAGCCTTGACTTCCAGCGTGGTCTCCACTATGCACGGACGACCAAAACAATCCACCGTGGCGGTGCGTATGCGATAAACCCCATGAACTTTGGCTTCAAATCTGCATTCCTCGCCTTCATAAGCCGGATCCTGTGAAAGATTGTAACTGCTGACGTTTTCCGGGGTAATTACTTCCCATACGATGAACCTCCGTCCAGGATAGAACGGCGAGTCCTCAATTTCACCGGTGCCCGGCAATGCCTCGGCCTTTAAAATCACCGGGCCGGGTGCTGACACAGGCTTCTGTACAATCTGCACTTTCATGGAAGGCATGGGACCAAGGTCCGGCCGCTGGATTTTGCGCGCCCGGGACAGCGTCACATCCGGCTCACCCTGCCGGCTGACAACAATGGTACCGTTTTCTTTGCACCGGATGATTTCCTCATAGCCATCAGGCTTGAATCGCGGTTCATCAACTGCCATGTCGAACTTCACGCCGAGACGGATAAGCCGTTCCATTTCCAGCGCCGCGTTCCCGAGAACCTGCCGGTAGCTAATTCCTTCCGGATTCTTCCTGTCCAGATGAAGAGACCGCACTCCGAACATCGGGCCGTAAGTAAAAGTGTAGCCGTCAGGTATGGCGATGCACACCTTGGCGGCATGCATGAGAGCGTCTATATCACGGTTCGGGTTTTCCATAAAAAACTGCCGGATGCTGCTTGCGGAAGCCCGCTTGTAAGAATATGGAACGACGCAATCAGACTGACCGGGCCAGCCAAACCAATGGCCGAAATAGGTTGCGCCGGCGTCATACATGTATCGCATGGCGGTCAGATTCATTTTCGGTTCCGCCAGCTGATTTTTCGTTGAAGCATAAAGCGCAGTGCCCCATCGTTTATTGAAGTTCCTGCCGGCTCCGCGTCCTATCGCCACCCGGATGGCACATGCGTTCTCCACCGTTGCCGGGATTTGTGTCCCGAAGGTCATGTTGTAGCGTTCCACCAGTTGCTCGGGAAGTATCCATTCGTCCAGCATTCCCGCAGAGCCGATTCCGTCAACAGCCAGTTGATACCACGCCGTCTGCCAGATGGCCTCCCAGGACGCGATGTCCTTTTCCAAAATGTCGAGATTGCCTTTGCCGAACACCTTGTCCACCCAGACGCCCAGGACTCTGTTGCCGTAATTGTTCTTTGGAAATTCGGTTTCGCTCAGCGTCTGCCGGATTTGCTGTTGCAGTTTTTTTACCACCTCCTGCGGCGTCAGTTTACCGGCCGACAGTACCGCATCCGGGGTATTAAACATCCCTCGAATATGGATAGCTGGTTCATCCATATACGCGGTGCGGCCATAGTAGTTGCTCCGGTAAAGCTGAACCGGCCAGCCATCGGGCAGGACAAAAGCGTCGATCATATAGCAGTTCGTTCTCCAAATCCACGATCCAACCTTAACGCCGCTCCTGCGATAGAATAAATTGAGTCCGGCAGCGATGTCTTTGCGCCAGTCATCTTCATTCATCGGCACAGCATAGCGATGTTTTCCACCAATGTAATCCACATGCCGGCCTTCCATGTCGCGGTGTACGCCTGTAGTCGCGATAAGAAGATCCGGATTGAGTTCAAGGCATGTCGCCGGTTCCGGAACTGTCGCTTTTTCCTTTCCGACCTTGATCAATTTAAACGGCCAGCCGTGCAGATACAGCCGTTCCGGAGGCGATTGAAACCGGGCGGGAGACTTCTCCGCCGTCTGCGGCCAGCCGTATTGCCATAGCGGAAGCCGCGGCAACACAGGCCTGCCCGTCACTTCGTTGACATATTCCAGATAGTCCGTCCAGTCCGGTTCATGCCAGAGATACCGGGCAACCCGTGGATAATGCCCGGCTTCCGGCCAGCCATCCAGCAGTACCCAGGCAGAATAGGCTTGCCCGTTCTGTCGCGTGAATGCGATTTCAAACCATTGAAGCGGAGCATCTGCATTGACCACCGGCCCAACGACAAATTTTGCCGAAACTACCAGTTCCCCCCGTGCCACCGCTTCAGGTGGTCTTCCGGAATTGCCGTTTCCCTCCAATTCATAATAAAAAAAATGGTCAGACTCTCCAAGCGGCCCGGCTTCCGCCCGGAGAGAACTTGCAAAACAGAAGAAGGAGATAGCCATCACCAGCAGGATTAATATCTGACGAAACACAGAAAGTTTCATGTGATTTGTTATTGTCAAGCAAGACGTTGTTCCATGCGGCAAATTCGCAAGGAAACCATATTGCAGAGATTCCTTCTTAAAGACATTAGACATCATTTTGTTCCCCATGTTTTGTTTTTACCTGGAATCCCCACTCTTTGGCCTGCCGATGTTTAAGCGTTGGTATTTTTGAGCCGCGGCAGTATCTATCCTTTTTTTTACTCGCGCCTGTCCATGGCCCATCATACATTACAAACCGAAAAACGCCATTCTGTTAAAAATACTTTTTGCGATGCTTTTAAGTGTCATGCGCATGTTTTTTAACTCAATTACAATCCCAGACGGTGTTCGCCAGGTTAGCATTTTTAGCGTTTAGCAATTGGTTGTTATAGAGGCTTATAGTGGCTGCAACTCCATAGCCTGCCCCTTTTTCGCTTGAAGAATGCCCGTCGACCCAGAATACATTACAAACGGTATAATATTGATGTGCCGTAAAGGCATTTATCGTATCTGGATAATTTGGCCTCAAAGCAAGCCCTCCTTCATATATGGGACCGGCAACGTTTCCGGCATCCGCGCCAAGGACCGTTTTTGATGGTTTTTTAACCCTGTTGTCTTTAGTGGGTGGAGTTCCTGCGGGGAAAGAATAAGCCGTCCAATTGATGCAACTCATGCCAAGAAAATATGCATTGTAACTAATGTCCGGAGCCCGCCAATGTGTATCATTATATGCCGGCATTGTCTTATCACGCCAGAATTTAGAAAAGTTGGAGGATGTTCCTAAATCCTTGCTGGAGCATGAAAAAACATTCTTGGGGCAATAGTTGTTACTGATTAAATTCCAAGTCCAATACGGGGCATTGGCGCTATCTGCGCCAGGCATAAAATATCCATTAAAGTTATTGTTATACATACTGGTGGCTAAAGCTATTTGTTTGGTTTTGTTCAGACAGGAACTAGTCTTAGCCCGTTCCCGTGCTTTATTAAGAGCAGGCAGCAGCATTGAGGCCAGAATTGCGATGATCGCGATCACGATGAGGAGTTCCACGAGCGTAAAATTTTGCGTTTTTTGAGTTTTCATTTCGCTTCTCCATTTTTAGTTAATAGTTCATTTCTCATTTTTTTGTTCTCTTTATTTTAATTTATGTTGATTTCTATCTTTTGCCATGCTGACCGGACCGAGCAGTCCGGCAGGCAGACTGGCGTGCCGTAACATATTGCCGGGGGCGTTGGTTACGGTTATCCGGATGCGGTGCAGACCGGACGCGAGTTCCAATTTGTGCCGGTATGGCGGCCAGGGCAAAACTTCCGGTGCCATATCATCTATTGTAATTTCCGCAATATCCTCCACTCTGCCAATATCCAGCATATAGGTTCCGCCTTGTTCAATTTCAAATGTTTTCGCATAAACGGCTTTGCCCGAATATGTCGGATAACCCCAGTCCGCCCAGTCGGACAGAATCCCGGCGGCAAAGACTTTTTCAGTTGCGGAAATATCCGGAAATGACCGGTGTCCGTGCGGATATGAACATTTGAAATTACCGTACAGGTACGGCATTTCCTGCAATACCCCGCCATCAGTGATGATATCAATCACA
>CAIJKT010000390.1 GCA_903821255.1 uncultured Lentisphaeria bacterium
CGCAAAACCGAAATTTCGGATTTTCCGCTGTGTAATAAAAGTTTTGATTTATCCTATGCCGGCCATGATTTGTAAGGAGAATGGTGATTTATGATAGATGCGATAAAACTGAGAATACTGCAGGGCGACCCCATCGTTCATGATGTGAAAAACGCGCATCTGCCCAAATTGTTTCGCGGGCTGCCGGCGATTGCGGACAAGCCCTGCCCTGAAGGATGCGATAAATGCGCGGCAGTGTGTCCGGTGCAGGCCATCACGCTGTCACCGCTGAGCATTGATCTCGGACGCTGCACTTTCTGCCCGCTGTGCGAAGAAGCCTGTCCTGAAAAATTAATTCATTACACCAGCAATTATCATATCGCGTCGGATAAAAGAGAAAACTTGATTGTAACTAAAGACACGAAAAAAATCCCCCATGCCCATGCGGCGAAAAAAATCCGGGATTATTTCGGAAAATCATTGAAGCTGCGGCAGGTTTCCGCAGGCGGCTGCAACGGCTGCGAACTTGAGTTGAACGCTTTGAACAATGTGAATTTCGATATGGGCCGGTTCGGCATTGAGTTTGTCGCCTCCCCGCGCCATGCGGACGGGATTGTAATCACCGGCCCGGTCACGCGGAATATGTCCAGGGCGCTTGAAATCTGTTATGAGGCAGTGCCGAATCCGAAAATTATCATTCTCGTCGGCACATGCTCAATCGCGGGGCATGTATTTGAAAATTCGGTGCAGCTGCAGCGGCAATTCATGGAGGAAAATAAAATCGACCTCTACGTTCCGGGCTGTCCGCCGCATCCGCTGACCTTCATCACCGGCATTCTCAATTTTATCGGCAGATAACCGGTCAACCGGGAATGGTGAAATAAAAGCGCGAGCCCTGGTTGGGCGTTGAACTGACCCCGATCCTCCCTCCGTGCTTTTCAACAAATTCCTTGCAAAGAATCAGGCCAATGCCTGTCCCTTTTTCCTCAAGAGTCCCCGGAGTTGAGAGGGTTTCTTTAATTTGGAATAATTTATCAATAACCTCTTTTTTTATTCCAACTCCGGTATCGGCTATAGTCACCATCATTCCGTTCTTTTTCCGTCTGGCGGAAACAACAACTTTTCCCCCCGGCTCAGTGAATTTTACCGCATTCGAAATCAGATTTCTCAATACAGCGGCAATCATGGATTTATCGGCTGAAACAGGAGATTTATCCAGCAATTCGCAGGAAATAGTTATTGATTTCTGCTGAGCGAAGTCATTTAACAATTTTATTGTTTCATGAATGATAGTCTCAATTTCAACAGGTTCCGGTTTAAACTCCATCCGTCCGGTTTGTGAACGAGCCCATTGCAGCAGATTGGTCAGCAAATCCAGCGCATGCTGCGAGGAATCCCGGATGATTTCCGCATATTTCCCGATTTCATCATAATTCTTTTCCTGAATCTGCTCGAGCAGAACATTGCTGAAACCCATAATGCTGTTGAACGGATTTCTCAGATCGTGAGCTATGATAGATAAAAATTTATCTTTCGAGTCATTTATCTCTTGCAAAATAGCCTCGTGGTCAGCTAACTCGTCTTCTGTCCGCTTATGTTCTGTGATGTCGACGGCAATGCCTCCCAGAATTGCAGTTTTTTCTTCGTTACGGATCTGGAACTTGATTGTCTCGAAGGTGCGCGAAACGCCAAGAGAGTCTATCATGGTTTCCTGGATCTTCAGAGTACCTTGCTCGAGCGCTTTAACATCATCCGCGGACATCTTCCGCCCCATTTCTCCGGCAATCAGTTCCTGAGTGACCTTGCCATCCCAGTTCTGCAGACTGAGCAGCTCCTGCAGGTATTTATTAACAAACAGGATGCGTCCTGTCTCATCTTTGATAAACGCGGCCGCCGGTAAATTTGACATAAATGCAGCGAATCTTTCCTCGCTCTCCCGCAGCGCCATTTCCGTCTGCTTGCGGTCGGTGATATCGCGGACGATATGAACAGCGCCGGATAATTTCTTATCGGCTCCGAAGAACGGGTCTACCGTAATGTCGAACCATTTATCCTCTATTTTAAGTTCCACGCTTTCCCGGCGCAATGTCTTTTTCATGGTTTTTATAGGGCAGCCGCGGGTTGCAGTCTTTGTGCCATGAACGACTTCCCAGCATGGTTTGCCGATAATGTCCGGGCTGTTTTTTTGAAATAAATCATTCATGGCTTTATTGCATCGTATAATACATTGCCCTCCATCAAGCAGGCAGACCGCATCGTTCACCGCATCGAAAGTCGTCTGCCATTCAGATGCAGACTTCGCCAGCGCTTCCTTAGCCTGCTTAAGATCGGTGATGTCAACCGCAGTTACAAGACACTGCTGTTCATCTTCACCGACAATCCCTTCGAGTTGAACGAAGCAGGAAGGATTTAATTGCACCAGCAGCCTGACTTCACAGGTTTGCTTTGAACATGTTTTAAACACTTTGCCTAAAAAATCATGGAACGCAGCTTGTGTATCACGGGTGACAAATTGACTGAAGCTGCTGTTCAACAGCGAGGAACGCTTCTGACCAAGCAGCCTGATACCGCTATGGTTCAATTCGCGGATGATGCCCCCGCGGTCAAGTGTAAAATATCCTGCCGGGGCAAAATTGTAAAGCGCGGCGTATTTCTCCGTCGCTGCTGTGACTTTATCTTTTGTCTGCAGCAGTTCTTTATTCTGTATGTTCAGCGCGGCATGATGCACTTGAAGCTGGTATAGAAGTTTCGCCGCATCCCTTTCGGGCAGCGGGGCG
>CAIJKT010000391.1 GCA_903821255.1 uncultured Lentisphaeria bacterium
GCGCAATACCGGGGCGGATTCGCCGGTGACCGCCGATTCATCCACGTTGGCGGCGCCTTCAATGATTTCGCCGTCGCCGGGGATGATTTCGCCAGCCTGAACTATAATAATATCGCCGGCTTTAAGCGCGGTCGAGGAAATTTCCTCAATTTGCTGATTGCCAAGTATCTTCCTGGCCGGAGTGCTGCGCCGGGTCATTTTCAGCGACTGGGTCTGGGCTTTGCCGCGCGCTTCGGCCAGGGCTCCGGCAAAATTACCGAACAGGACGGTAAGCCACAAGACAGCGGCAACGACTAAAGTATATCCGGTATCCGGAGATTTGCTCCAGAGATCACTGACAATAATCATGGTGGTGACCGCCGCGCCGATTTCCGTGACAAACATGACCGGATTGCCGACCATTATCCGCGGATCGAGCATGATCAGCGACTGCCGCAAAGCTTCCCTTACCAGCTTTTTCTCAAAAATCCCGGCTTTACGGGAATGCCTGCGCTGCAGTTTGATCTGCTGGTTGATCTCAATATTATTCATTTTATAAAATCCTTGCAATCTTGCTTATTTGGTTAATGAACTCAAATGTTCGGCAATCGGCCCGAGCACCGCGACCGGCAGAAACAGCAGCGCCCCGATGAAGATTACGCTGCCCAGCAGCACAAATCCGAAAAGCAGCCGGTCGGTGTGCAGGGTGCCGCTGGTTTCCGGAACCGGCTTTTTCGCGGCAAGCATCCCGGCAATCGCCAGCGGCAGAATTATCGGGATAAAACGCGCCAGCAGCATGACGATTCCGGCAGCCGCATTCCATGGAACCGTGCTGTTTTTAAGCCCGCCCATCCCGGAGCCGTTATTGGCGGCGGCGGAAGTAAATTCATACAGGATTTCAGTAAATCCATGGCTTCCGGGATTACCAATCGTACCGGCGCCCAATGGAGTCATGGCAAACCAGGCGGTACAACCCAGAATCAGCAGCGGGTGCACCAGCAATGCCAGCAGCGCCAGCTTCATTTCCCCGGTCTCCACCTTCCGCGCCAGATATTCCGGCGACCGGCCGACCATCATGCCGCAGATGAACACCCCGATAATGATATACAGGAACATATTGATAAAACCGACACCGATGCCGCCGAACGCCACGTTTGACCACATGCCGAACAGCGGCAGCAGCAAAGTCAGCGGGTTCAGGCTGTCGTACATGCAGTTCCCCGATCCGTTGCTGGTGGAGGTGGCAACGACACTCCACAGCGCGCTTGCTTCTGTTCCGATCCTTAATTCCTTCCCTTCCAGATTGCCGGCATTCCGGGCGACCGCTAGCCCGGCCAGCGCTCCGGCCGGAGCATCTTCAAAATATTCCGCCAGCCCGATACTGACCCCCATGAGGCTGCCCATGACGACAAAAATCAACATTGCATGTTTCATTCTGCCGGTAATTCTCCCGAACATCCAGACGCAGGCCATCGGAATGATGATAATGCATAAACATTCAACCGCATTCGTGAAATAACTCGGATGTTCGAACGGATGCGCCGAATTCGGGCCGAAAAAGCCGCCGCCATTGGTGCCAAGCTGTTTGATCGCGACAAATGCCGCGACCGGCCCCCGGGAGATCAGTTGTTCCGGGCCTTCCAGGGTTATCGCTTTTATAGTTCCGCCCAGCGTCATGGGGACTCCGGAAAATACGAGTATCAATCCGACAACAATAGTTATTGGCAGCATAATGAAAAGCGTCGCCCGGAGCGTGTCCCGGTAGAAGTTGCCGACATCGGTTGAACCGGCCATTGCCCGGGAGAGCGCCGCCAGCGCCGCCAGGCCAACCGCCGGGGTGAGAAATTGCAGCCACATCAGGGCGAACTGCGAAAAATAACTCAAGGAGACTTCGCCGGAATAATGCTGCTGGTTGGTGTTGGTTATAAACGAGGCAACCGTATGAAACAGCAGGCTCAACTCCAGCGGGCCTTTGCCGTCCGGGTTAAGCGGCAGAACTGACTGTCCGAGCAAAACCAGAAATACGACGGCAAACATCAGGCCGTTGAAAATCAGCATGGCAATACAATATTCTTTCCAGTCTGAACCCTGCGTAATGAATTTGCCGCCAATACGGGTTATAAATTTTTCCAGCCCGGCATGCCCCGGAGAAAGCTTCGGCCCCGGCTCCATGACGCGAAACATGAAATACCCCAGCGGCCAGGAAACCGCGACTGCGGCAGTTAAAAATAAAATCGTGAAAAGTATGGACATGGCAGATTCTCCTGTTTAAAATTTTTCCGGCCGGATCAGGACATATACCAGATAGCCGAAGCAAAACACCGTTGCAATTGTGACGACATAGATCATAATTAAGCTCCCCGATCCTTTAAGTAACCGTTAAACCGGCTGCCAGCGGCAGCGTAAACCAGAACGCCGCGCCTTGTCCGGCATCGCTTTCCACGC
>CAIJKT010000392.1 GCA_903821255.1 uncultured Lentisphaeria bacterium
ATTTTCAAGCAGAAGACGGCATTCGAGATAGTCACTAGTGACTGGAGTTCAGACGTGTGCTCTTCCGATCTTCCAATAAGCTGCATCATCCCTTTCCCGCCGCGATCGGGTTTACGGAACAGGAAAGAGAAAATTAAAATATCCTGATTTTCGAACAAGTCAAACCGCTAAATTATTTTCTTTCCCATTTTTTCTCTTTTTCTTTACGCCGGTATAAATAATCCTAATCATGAATTGCATTATTTCTCATGCGGACAATATTATCCATAATGCGATAGCTAATGGTTTTGAATATTGTAAAGATGGAGAATTATATTTATGAGAAACCCGAAATCCTTAATGCTGCTTTTGCTGGGTGCATTTTTGGCGGTTAACCTTTTTGCCGCGGAAACTCAGGAAATCAAATATGACGAGGCCAGGGCAATCCAGCTTTATGACAACGGTGATTGCGATAATGCTTTCCAGTTATTTTCGAAAGCCGCCGCGCAGGGGGATGCTACCGCCCAATACTACATTGGACGGATGTATTTCAACGGAGAGGTTGCCGGCGAGGATGTGGATTACGCCAAAGCCTTTATCTGGTTTCAGAAAGCAGCAATGCAGGGTAACGCCAAAGCTCAGGCCAGTTTCGGCAGAATGTATTTACTTGGACAAGGGGTTGCCCAGAATTTTGATAAAGCGATGATGTGGTATCAGAAAGCCGCCGATCAAGGTAATGCCCACGGCCAGTATGGACTGGCTTGCATGTATTACCGGGTCAAAAATGATTATCCTACAGCTATGACATGGTACAAAAAGGCCGCCGACCAGGGCAATCCCTATGCCCAGTACAATCTGGCCTGCATGTATTACTACGGGGATGTTTCTGACAAAGATTTTCAACAGGCGGCTAAGTGGTTCAAGGCTGCCGCCGACCAGAATATCGCTCCGGCGCAATACGATCTGGGTGTAATGTACTTGAAAGGACAAAGCGTTCAGCAGAGCGACGGCATTGCGAAAGACTGGTTTAGAAAAGCGGCTGGCCAGAATTACAAGGCGGCAATAGCGGCCCTCCAGGATATGGGCGTAGACTATCAAAGCAGCGTCCCGGCGGGAAACGAAGCTTCGCCGAATTCCAGCTATCAGCGTCCGGCCAACGATGAGTATCAACCTTATAACACCGGTTTATGGCTTACTAACACTTATTACCGGTAGAGAACTGTCCGGAAAGGCAATGGCTGCCGGAATATGGAAGTTTATACCACTGCTGAACGCCTGATAGTTTCACGGTAGAATTCAGCGCTGGCTTTCGGGGTGCGTTCCAGGGTCTGGTAATTCACATAAACCATGCCGAAGCGCTTGTTGTAGCCGCAGGCCCATTCGAAATTATCCATCAGGCTCCAGACGAAATAACCTTTCAGCGGAATTCCTTCATTGACCGCCCGGCTGGCGGAAATGAAATGATTCCTCAGGTACATGATGCGGTCGGTATCGTAAACTTTGCCGGTATGGTCGAGTTTATCAACCGCCGCGCAGCCGTTCTCGGTAACATAGATGCCTTTGACGTTCCAGAGTTCTTTCAGGAAACGCGGCGACCAGTAAGTTATGTTCGGTCCGATGTTGAGCCACGGCATATTCATTTTCGGGTAGCCTTCCGGCATCGGTATTTCGGCGAAGCCAAGCTTCGATTCAGGCGCGGCTCTGACATAGGTCGGCGCATAGATGTTAATGCCCACGAAATCCAGCGGCGAACTGATAATCTTCATATCTTCATCGGTGAATTCAGGTGCGTCGGCACCGGTATGCTCCAGCCATTCCGCCGGATAAGCCCCTTCCATCATCGCGGTCATTTTTGAAGCTGAATACCAGCGGAAAGCTTTTCTGGCGGCGGCGATGTGCTCTTCTGTTTCATACAGCGGAACCGCCGAAACCAGATTCTCGGCAAGCCCGATTTGAGGTTTTAGTTTAGCGTTGGCGCGTATTTCTTGAACCGCCATGCCGTGCGCCAGGCACCCGTGATGAACGGCCTGATTGACAGTTTTGGCGTCCAGCTTCAGTCCGGGAGGAAACACCCCGGTCTCGTATCCCAGATTGGTAAAGCAGTAGATCTCATTTACCGTGAAATAATTTCTTACGCGGTCGGATATTTGCGAAGTAACATGAGCGACATATTTGGCGAAAGCATCCACGGTCTTGCGGGAGCGCCAGCCGCCATACTTGTCCTCCAGCGCCTGAGGCATGTCCCAGTGAAACATTGTGACCCAGGGTTGAATGCCGTTTTCCAGCAGTTCGTCAATAAGTTTATTATAATAGTCCAGCCCTTTTGGATTGATGCGGCCTGTGCCGTTCGGAAACACCCGCGGCCAGGCGATCGAAAAGCGGTAGGCTTTGATGCCGAGGGATTTCATCAACTGAACATCTTCTTTATATTTAAGGTACTGGCCGGCGCTGATATCGCCGTTGTGATCGTTCTCAATGCGTCCCGGCTGATGGGAAAAATGGTCCCAGTTGGAAATTCCCGCTCCGTCGGCGCGGGGGTAGCCTTCAACCTGATAGGATGCGGTGGCGGCTCCCCAGAGGAAATTTTTTGGAAAAGTGTAATAATTCTTCATGTGACCATATTCCTTGTATAATATTTCAAGCTTATTCTCCGAGCTTCATCGGAACAAAACCTTTAAGCGTCTCGAAACCAAAGCGGGTATAGAATTGTTCAGTTCCGGGTTCCCCGATCAGGCCGATCCAGTCAATGCCTTTCGCCTTCAGTTCACGAATCAGGACTTTAACGATTTCGCCGCCGATGCCGCGTCTGCGGTATTCGTCCAGCACCACGATGTCCTGAATATAGGCATCGCTGACATTGTCCGACACCGCGCGTCCCATGCCGATCATGCGGTCATTGTCGAACGCCCCGACGAAACAGGTGGAATTGCTGACCATGCCCGGAATAAACGCTTCCGCGACATAATGCTCTTCCCACCAGCCCGCGGATTTATACAAACAAACGACTTCCGCCGTGACGGCGGAAGTAATTATACGAATTTCAACCTCGCTGGATTTGGTCATTAACCGCTCCCGCAAACTTATTTCATATTATCAACTACGGCCTGGGCGAATTTGGAACATGAAACTTCGGTGGCGTTATCCATCAGTCTGGCGAAGTCGTAAGTGACGATTTTTTTGCTGATGGCATTTTCGATGCCGCGGATAACCAGGTCCGCCGCCTCTTCCCAGCCGAGGTAGCGGAACATCATTTCGCCGGAAAGCGCCAGCGAACATGGGTTTACCTTGTCCATTCCCGCATACTTCGGAGAGATCG
>CAIJKT010000393.1 GCA_903821255.1 uncultured Lentisphaeria bacterium
CCCATAACTGATTATTGACCGGGTCGTATTCCACGCAGGTCATGTGCCGGAATTTCCAGTCGGAAGCATCAAGTTTCACATAACTGGTTTTAGCTTTGGTATTGATATTCATCTTTAAAAGTCCGCCGGAGCCGCCGTGAGAATCGTAAGCCGCCGGATTCGAACGATAGATCATCATGATCGAGCCGGGCAGGAAAGTCGCGCCGCGGGAGATGAACGGGTACTCCTGGAGAAAGTCGCCGTCCGCGTAATAACTGTTGCCCTGAGGCCACTGATAAAACTGAGTCCAGGCAACGTCATTCAGGAAGCAGAACATCGCGTCTTTGGCGACTTTATCAAAAGTTGTTGCAATCGTGCTGTCGGTGTTATCAACCAGAGTGGTTTTGGTTCCGTCCCATAAATCCGGGGGGATCGGGTTCGGAGAAACAATTTCGATATTGCCGCGCCGGTTGATTTCGTCAATGACCTCCTGCCTGAAATACGGAGTAATGGTCAGCAGTTTCATTTTGCCGTTGGCTTGTTTCTTGTATGAGTCGTAGGCGGGGGCCCCGGTATTGTCAATCATGCTTTTGACCGTCGTGATGCCCAGTCCGTCCAGGCGCCCGACAATGTAATAGCCGAATTTTGTTTTAGAGAACTTTTGAGTAGAACACCAATTGCCGGAGGCGATTATTGCCGAAAACGTTGCGGCTTTCAATGGAAGTGACAAATTGTTCTTAAGTGTCGCCCGGTAATAACCGCCTTTATCTTCTACCGCAGTAATCGTCAAAAGACTTCTAGGATTTCCGTTGACACTATAAAAGATAGTATCTCCGGCGGCAAGATTAGACGCATTTATCAGATCAATATAATTGTAACTCTGTCCGAAAGGAGCATCGGCATATAATCCCATTGTCGGGCTATTATTATAATAAAAGTATTTGTTGTTAGTGAAAATATCCGGAATTAGCGTATTCGCGGCGGATTCTGACAACTGGTACATCAGAAAAACGTCGAACAGGTGATATAAATCAATAATGTCTCCGGCATAATTCGGCCCCTTTTCTCCAGTATAAGCGTAGGTTGGTATGCCGTGGGTCAAAAGGATATAATTGATTTTATCCGTCAGGCCATTCTTTGTCAGATGATTTTTGATGGTGGACAACGCCGCCCACTTTTCATCATTGCCCATTCTGGCGCCTGTACCCAATGCAGGCGTCACGCTGATAGTGCAGACGTTCGCATCCGGCAGATTGCGCGCCGCTTTGAAGTACGCGCCAATCTCCTGCGATTCCGACGACTTGGAATTCACCACCAGCAACACGTCATTGTAAGACGGCATGGCAAATGCCGGAATAGTGGCAAAGCACATGAATACTATGACATTCATTCTCCACATTGTTTTTTTCATACAGATGCCACTCCTTGAAATCCTGTAATTTTTATCTTTCACATCAAATAACAATTCATATCAGGTGCACGTTTTTTTGCTTTAAAATTGCACTCGGTATTCTTCGGTTTAATAGCAACGTTGCCGGATAAGGAAATATCCGGCAGTGTATATTTCATGCGACTATTTGCTCGTCCGCCGCAACGGCAGAAAAGCACGTTCAATTTTATTTCGATGATTTTTCAAATCTCGGCCACAAATAATGTGCTGAACTTTTCTATAATTAGTATACGTCGTTTCAAACAGTTAATCTTCCTGAAAAAGAACAAAAAACTATGC
>CAIJKT010000394.1 GCA_903821255.1 uncultured Lentisphaeria bacterium
ATCCAATCCACAATCCTATTCATCTATGTTAAATTTTCAACCTTATAGAGTATATAATCAAAAAGCGGATTACTTAAGAATTACGTTGCCGTTGTAGTTGAGATCAAATACCGTGCGGGAATCCCCGCTTTCCTGGGCTTTGATCATCGCGCTGCGCAGCACGCTGAGCATAAACATCATTTTCTTGCGGGGAACAAAGGCCTTATACTGCTTTTCCCGGAACGTGAGAATACAGGTCAACTGCTCCTGATTCCTGACGCTGATAGCGGAAATTTTGATGTCCGGGAAATTTCTGACCGAGAGCATTACCATGTCCATGGCTGATTCAATTTCCGGAATTTCCATGCCGTCCCGCACCCCGCTTTTCACGTCCAGCCCTAGAATCACCGGCATATCGTTGTTGATATTGTTGCAGTACTGCTTCTGCATCACCACAAAATTTTCATCCACGACCCATTGCGAGCGGCTGCTGATCAGAAAAGCCCGCGGAATGCGTTCCACGATTGAGATTTGCAGAATATCCGGCAGTTTGCGGGAAACGGTAATATCTTCGATATTCGAAATTTTAGCAATCAGGCGCGATCTCAATTCGCGCAGGTCGGAGCTGAACAGATTGTCGCGGCCGATAACCATGCCGAGCCGTTCGGCGATTAGCTTTGACTGTCCGTTCCACCAGCCGGAACTGCGCACTTCAATGCTTCTGACGATAAAATGTTCATTCTTCGCAAAAAGCGCCCGGTATGCGGACTGGAAAGAAAAGAACCCGGCAGTAAAGATTACAGCCAGCCCCAGCAGAAATAATGCGACCCGGACTAGTTTCTGCCGGTCTTTCTTATTTTTCGGTTCATTTTTCGGAGCACTGCTTGCAGCCATCTTATCCAATCTGACAATATTTAACTATATTCAAACTAATATAGCAGTACAAATTATTTTTTACAGCCTGAAAAAAACTTTGATTTGCAGTTTTTATTCAACCTCTCTGTTAATGGTTCAGGGAGACGGCAGAATTTCCAACCCTGCCTGGGACGATGGGGTGTAACTATTTTTTCGTTTCCAATTTTAATCATGTTTTTTAAAATTTATCACAAGATCCAGCAGTTCGATTATCAGTTTTCACTTCCTTGTCCGTCTTTGCCTTGGGCCGGCAGCTTTTTCATCGGAACAATATGTTCGCGTTCGATTTGCAGAATGCCTTTTTCCGGAGTCGGCAGCTTTTCAGGCATGGTCCCGCCGAGTTCTTCAATCGTTTTTCTCACCTTGTCTCCGACTTCCCAATGAGTTCTATTGGCATTGCTCCTGCCTTTGATATTATCCCGCCGGAGTTTTTCTTCCGTCTGGGTGGCCCGGAACAGGTTTGCCGCTAATTCCGTCGGCCCCATGTGATCGAGTATTTTCTGGCTTTTCTTCAAACCTTTACGGGCATGAATGCTTTTTGCATCCAGTCCGCCATAAAGCCCTTTATAGCCATGATTCTGAAAAATTGCATAGTCCATGTCGGTTTCAACTCCGGCGCCCTTAGCCGCATCAACCAGTTGCTTGTTATGCTCTTTCATCTCGCGGCGCAGAAACAGACGGCGTTCGTCTTCGCTCAACTGCTGGAATGCTTCGTCATCAGCCAGTTCCTGCCGTCGGGTCTGTATTGCAAAATATGTTTGACCGTTGGCAATAACCGGTTTTGATGAATCGCCGTTTTGGACAATTAAATAACAAGCATACCGCGACAGGTGGTAGTCGAGTACTTCTTTTTGCGTTCCAAGCCCAAGCTGCGCCATTTTTCCCGCTTGGGAAAAATGGTTGTCCACCAATTGTTTAGAGTTTACGCAAGCGGTAATTGCTTTTTCGATGACATTTTTAAACTTGTCCCAGCTATTATACTCAAGAACCGGGTATAGTTCGCGGGCAGACCAATATTCGCCGCCCTCTTCGTTGACGTGCCGCAGTTCTTCAAAAGTTCTATGATGAGATTTTTCTATATTGCTAATATTTCATACCCTGCTTTTTTCAGGCTTTCTTTTATTCCATTCTGAAAAGCTCCGCCCGCTGGACGTTTTTTTAACTAATGCCCTAAAAGAGCGTCTTTATTATCCGTGTTCCGTCACATGGACATAGATTTCAGTCGTTTTTGAAATTGAAATGACCGCGCAACTCTTGAATATACCTTAAATCATGACCTCTTTCAAGCAGATGTGTTGCCAAAAATGTCTTAGCGTAAACCCCTTTCTCCTGCATTATTCCCGCGAAAAGTATTTTCCGCAGTCGCGCCAGCTTTTTTTTGATTTAATTATATTCTTAACGCATTAATAATAAAGTTTTTACATATTTTTACATTGACAAAATTACTATATATGTAGACTTTGATTCAAAATTGAATATTTTTAAATGGGGAACTATGGCAACAACGTTAACAGGGATGGACAG
>CAIJKT010000395.1 GCA_903821255.1 uncultured Lentisphaeria bacterium
AATGTGGAGCATAAGATGCGTTTTTTAATGTTTACTTATGCCTGCATTTATTTGTTTATTCTTTTTTCGAATATTTATTACTGGATAAAGTACAAAGGCAGCCTGGCAATGTTGCTATATGAATTGCTATCCGGCGCTTACATGGTTTTCCTGATCTTTGTTTACTTCTCCCCTGATATTAAAGAGCAGATTTCGGTACCGGCTGTTTTACCGGTAATTGGTGTTATTATGTTCGATTTTTACATGTCGATCTGGGGAGACATACGTAAATTCACTCCGAAGTCACTGCCGGTTGGGGATAAAGAGTTGGAATTTGCCAGAATTCTTTCGGTTATCTTTGCGGCCCCGGCCTACATCGTATGCCTCCTGCTGCTGATAGATTCCTGCACAAAATAAAGACATTATAAAAATCATAATAGCTAAAGTCTGTTTATTGACATAACGTTTCAGTCCTTGTCATTTGCATGCAAGTCGGCAAATATTCCCCTATTTGTACTTAGTATTGATTGATTATTGAGAATAAAGAATTACTTTAAAGTAGTTGTAAGTTTTTGCAGGTTTTGTACATATAAAGCTAATCTACGAAGAGTTGTCAGTGAAAAGCCTGTTTCCGGAGTGATAATATGGCGAGAATATTAATGGCAGATAACAGTCTGGTGGTCAGGAAGTCTTATGAAAGCATGCTCACATTTCTTGGGCATGATGTTATTTCCTGCAAAGACGGCAAGGATGCTGTAACCACATTTGAAACTGAATCACCGGAACTGCTGATTCTTGACATTCAGATGCCGGTCATGAACGGTTTTGACGCCTGCCGCGCAATCCGGCGGCTGCCAAATGGCGCTTCGGTTCCGATTATTATTGTGTCGGCCCTGGATGAAGAAGATGATATTATCAAGGGGCTTAACGCCGGTGCAAACGACTATCTGGTAAAACCGGTCAAAGAGGCACATCTTATCGCCAAACTGAAGACTTCTCTCGGGATTGCCGCATTACACAGGCAGGATTTCGATCTGGCCAAAAAACGCACTGTATTTGCCGGAAAATACCGCATTGAGAAAATGCTGGGCTACGGGGCTCATTCCACGGTATTCCTGGTCAGCGATCTTGAGGATAATAATCGTAAATTTGCGCTGAAACTGTTGAAAGAGTCTTTCATGGCGGAAGACATGGTAAGATATTTTATTGCCGAAGCCGAAGTAATCCGCAAAATTGATTCTGAATATATTCTTAAAATCTATGATGTCGGCAAGTTTCAGGACAGAATTTATCTGGTGCTTGAATTTGCGGCGGACGGCGATCTGCAGAAAATTCTGAAACACAAGAAACTGACTGAACTGGAGGCTTCACAACTTGGTTATGATATTGTCCGCGGCATTAAAGAGCTTCGCAAGAAAAAGATAGTTCATCTCGATATTAAGCCGGGCAATATTCTTTTCAGCAACGGGCAGTATAAACTTGCCGATTTCGGAATGGTTATTCCGCGAAAATCGGTAACGATGCCGCTGAATGCGGAAATATGGGGAACTGCCGGTTATATTTCACCTGAATACTTGACCTCCGAAAAAGAACTGACCACTAAAAGCGACATATACAGCCTGGGCATAACCTTATATCAGGCGATCACCGGCGACAATCCCTTTGATTCCGAGCGGACTTCAGTCAGCATGTTCCGTCAAGTCAACCTGATTCCGCCGGCACTGCAAAATTATGATAAAAACGTTTCGGAGTATTTTTCCGGTGCTGTTTTTGCCATGCTGGAGAAAGACCCGGCGGAAAGACCGTCGGAAGAGGAGCTGGAGGAGGTTTTTGCCAGTTTAGTTGAATATAACAAATGCCGCGAAGACCAGGTAAATGCCACGAAAAGAGCCGCCAGATCGCCAGAGGCGGTGAGCGCCGCATCCAATCAACTGTTAGTTGCAGATAATGAGTCCGCGGTTGCCGAACATCCCGGAACTGAACTTGCATTTACTCCGGCGCCGCAGACAAAGCTCGAGTCTATCGAAAAGCGATTCGAAAAGATGCCGCTCTACAGGCGTCAGGCCAAGAAAATCCTGAAAACATTGAAGCGCAGCGATCCCAGAGTATTGGCCTTATCCGCAGCAATTTTAATCGTTTCCTCTGCCGCGGGCTGGGCCGGGTATCATGTTTTTTCAGACAAAGTTCCAGTAGCTGTCGCACAAGGCCCCATGACTGCCTTAATCTGCAAGAAATGTAATTTTCTTGAAGAGCGCAGAGTCAAAGACATTGCTGAAACAAAATGCGTAAAATGTCAGGGGCCGGTGGCAATGGCGCAAAAATGCGAGAAATGCAAACATGTATTTGCGCTTCAGGAAATAGCTGGAGCAGATAAAATGTCGCCGGAGGAATACAGTGAAGCGGCTAAGAAGGCTTATAAATGTCCTAAGTGTGGCACCGATGAAATTTCAGCGGTTCCGTTAACTAAAGAGATGGGTGACTTGTAATATAGATATAAATGATGTCATGTAATTAAATATTTTATATGATGGCTTTCTAACATAAGTTGGGAGAATCAGAACATGGGGCTGTGTTTTAAACAAAAATCATATTTCACACTTGTTGAAATGTTCATAGTGATTTCCATAGTGGGAATCCTTATCGGCATGATGATGCCGGCATTAGCGAAAGCGCAGATACGCGCAAAATATGTCCGCTGGCTGGGCTTCAACGCCCTGAACAATCGCGATCCAGACACAGTGATAAATTATAATTTTGAAGCCGTTGACTTTCAGACAAAAGTTGACGGAGTTTATACCCCGACGCTGTATAACGGGGCGCTGGCCTGTAATATTCCAGGCTATGATTCGGCCAGTTACAATGGAATTCTGTCCACTACAGTTGCCAATCCGAGAACTGCCGCGCTGAATTTACCGCAATGGGTGCAGGGCGGCGGCCGCTGGATGTTCTTAAAGAATGCTTTATCGTTTAACGGTGCCAACAGCTACGTGGCCATTCCCGGAACAAAATGTATAAATTTTGACCCGTCCACCCAGGATTTTACGATATTGATGTGGGTTAATTTCAATACAGTACGCAATGTGCAGTGTCTTTTCGGCAAAAATAACACGCTTACAGGCAACTCGCAATATGATCTGTATTTGAGCACTTCCCTGCGGTCGCGCATCGGCAATTCGAGTATGACACGGACAATCCCGGCAATTCTGCCTTCTGTCTGGTATCATATCGCATTAGTCAATAAGGCTAAAGTCGGAGTCAAAATGTATTTAAACGGAACGCTGATGACAGGCGGCAATAAACCCGCACTTCCGGTTAGTTATATGGCAACTCAAGACCTGGTGATTGGAGCTTCCAGCAATGGCGTTAATGCAAGAGGAGTTCCGCGATTTTCCAACTGGTTTTCCGGTTTTATGGACGAGTATTTAATGTTCGGCAAAGCATTATCTGATAAAGAGATAATGGGACACTACAAGATGGGAATGCCTTAATAACAACCTTATTAGGAGAAATGATATGGCTAAGATATTAATTGCCGATGACAGTCTGATTGTCAGAAAGTCGTATGAAAGCATGCTTTCTATGATGGGACATGAAGTAATTTCCTGCAATGATGGAAAAGAGGCGGTAGAATCTTTTCTGGTAAATTCTCCTGAACTGCTGATTCTTGACGTCGATATGCCTGTTATGAACGGGCTGGTCGCCTGCCGAGAGATTAGGAAGCATCCGGCCGGCGCTTCCGTTCCGATTATCATTGTATCGGCGCTTGATGAAGAAAACG
>CAIJKT010000396.1 GCA_903821255.1 uncultured Lentisphaeria bacterium
ATGGTTTCACCGAGATCTTTCATATTGTTCATGGCTTCCTGGTCGCCCGCAACCTCGCCGGATTCCCGGCCCACCCCGAAATTCCAGTACAGCGAACCCGGCACAATCATCTGCGACATCAGAAACATGTGATTGATCGAGTCAAAGACATTTACCGCTCCGCCGCGCCGGTGAACCGCTACGGCGGCGCCGATTTTATGTTTGAACTTTCTGCCGTTGGCGATCGCGACATAGCCGGACCGGTCGATCAACGCTTTCAGCTCCGGCGTGACTCCGGAAAAATAGGACGGCGACCCGAAGATAATGGCATCTGCCTCCAGCATTTTTGCAATGCACTCGTTGACCATGTCATTGACAATTACGCATTGATTATTTTTATTCTCCGCACATTTGCCGCAGGCCATACAGCCGTGGAGCATCTTTCCACCAACCTGAATCAATTCCGTCCCGATCCCGGCCGCGGCAATCGGCTCCAGCATCTTGCTCAGCATTATGTGTGTATTGCCGTTCCTGCGCGGACTGCCGTTGAAAGCGATTGCCTTGAACATATCTTCCCCCTGTGGTTCTTAAAATTATCAATAAACAGAATCATACACATCAAAAGCTAATAGCGCTTCCTCTATTTGTCAATCAGCAATGCCGAAGTCTTAAAATGGTTTGACCCAACGCCTCATCTCTGCCTGGAGACACTATTAAACACACAAATGTTGATATTATTCCCCGATAGCGGTGAAGGAGCCAGTTCCGGTACCGGAGAAAGTCACCGCCGAAGGCGTGATATCGGAATTCTTCACCTGGATTCCGCCATTGCAGAAAATAACAGGACGCGCCTTGAACGGAACGGAGAAATTAATCGTCTGTCCGGCGGCGGCCAGTCCGGCAAAACTGCGGCTGCAACTGCTGTTCGGACGGGAATCATATGAGAACAGGCCAAGGACTGTAACCGGTTTTTCGGCAGCTTCTATTTTCACCAGATGCAATCCGAAAGACAGTCCGGTTATGCCTTTACGATTTTCGAGATACTGAGATTCACCGTCAATGAAAGTGTATTTTACGCCGGTCGGAACAGAAAGCGCCAGCCTGCCGTCAACATACGCGTTCAATTTTCCGCCGTTATCTGTATCAGCATAAGCAATCGAAAGATCAGTTGCCGCCGTTTCGATTTCGATACTTTTTCCCGGAGGAATAATTATCCGGACAGTTCCGTAAGGCGCGCCATAGGATGATTTAAACGGCTGAACGGCCAATCCATCCAGCAGCCAGAGCGGATTGCTGACCGGATAGAATACACGGTTCGAGCAGATTTTAGCATCAATCGCAGTTATCTTTGAATCTTTCTCAGGCAGTTCCAGCACATGCCGGTCACCAAGTTTCAGATCGCCGTGACGGAAAAGCGAATTGCGCAGATCCTTTCCCTTGAACTGACCTGCTCTGCAAGGTATTTCCCGGCCATCAATAATCACTTTTGATTTTTTCGAGTCGGGATTCACCGTCCCCCAGAGATTGACCGCCGTATCGTCCAGAATAAAACGATTCCGGTTAATTCTCGGATTTTCCGCGGTATAGGAAAGCATTTCGCCTTCCCAGCCATAGGTGTTCTGGTGCAGACGCTCCGGCAGTTGCAACTGGACGATTCCCGTTACGACCGGATCCCAGCATTCGAAAGCTTTCTCTAACTGCTTGAACCAGATATAATGCGCCGCGGCCTGGGGATGGCCGTCCGCCGGAACTATCGCCAGAGGATCGCAGATACCGGCAAGGTCGTCAGAAACTTTGCCGAAATCCAGATACGGAATCTGATAGCGCAACGCCAGCGCCTGCATATCGCCGGCATTGGAAGTATAGCCGCCATAATTCTGGAACGGGCAGAGGATGAATTCAGTATCCGGATAATTACGCTGAATCCAGCGGATTGCTCCTTCGAATACGGCGATTTCGTTCGGAGTGTCGGTTTTTTCATTGGCGCCGCTGCCGTAGATGATCAGATCCGGACGGGGCCCTTCCGGGCGCTTGAAAAGATCGGGATATAATTCGAGCCAGGTTTTGTTGCTTTTATGACCGTTGAGTTCAGGACTGGGCGGCAGCGACAGCGAACAGTATTCACGCAGTCCCGAGTGGGATTCGCCAATACAGGAACCGTCGCAGGCCATGAAATTTAGAAGTATCTTGTCCGGCGGCAAATTAAATTTCTTCATCAGTTCAACTTTCAACCTGCCGCAGTAGCTGAACCAGTGCCGGGACTGCCCGAAATAATCGTTCAGCTCCGGACGTCCAACCAGTTTGGTGTCGAAATTTGAATAATCGCAAAGCGGCTGTTTGAATTTGGGAGAAGCCGCATTTTCATCATATACATACATCGGCGGATTGGCGCTGCCGCGGTCAATGCTGGAACCCATGACTACAATATGAACCGGCTCGCCTTTCCAAAGTTTCTGGATGGTGCGCGGAATATGGCGGTAAAGCGGATTCATTTCCCGCAAGGTTTGTCTCGTGAAAAATGATTTATCTCCGTTAACCAGCGAAGGCGCTGCAAGCCATGCCCAGCCGTCTTTGGCGTCGGCTGAACAATTTTCAAATTCCACTGAAATGCCTGCAATGTTCTTGAACGCCACACCATCCGCAAGTGATGGAATTTTGATATTTTCGAGCCTTAACTCTGTTTTGCCGGCAACCGGGGAAACACAGACAGACTCTGAAGCGACCACCATTTCCCCCCTTGACACTTTGGGAAATTTACGGATATCCGCCATCCCGAAATCCTTCGGCGACCATTCGCCGCTTTCAGAATCAATTTTCAGAAATGTAATTTTGGCCTTTATCGAACCTGGACGATTTTGAAACATATATGCATAAAGACTGATTACTTTTCCCGGGAGCAAATCAACTTCCGGCAGTGTGAAAAACTGCGATATCTTGCTGCCTGGCGCCAGATAGACAAAATTATGGACATAAAAATCCGGTTTATGGGAGGCCGACACATGCGAGGAACGCTTTACCGTAATCTCCTTTGAGCCGGAAGAATTCCAAAATGCCGTGTTATTCGACTCAAAACTCACGGATTTCCCCGAACGGTGGTTTTCGAAGGCGTGAAATTCGAAATCCGGGTTTAGCAGCAGATTCCTTCCAGCGTCTTCGCCTTTTGCATAACCCGCGATTATCAGTATTCCACAAAACAGCACCATTCGCTTTAACATGTCACCACCATTTTTTAAATTTATAAATTAACGACATCCGGGCGGAGCTAAAAAGGGAACGTTTCGTGAATGACCGCCCGTTTCGCCGCCGGCTCCCGCCACGGAACAACCGCCATGATACTTTGCGACGCCCCGTGAAATCGGAATCGAACCCAGGCTTGTTTAATTTGACAAAGTATTCCGGATTTTCAAGTCCGCCGGAGTGTAATCTTCTGTTTAAGGCATGAAAAACATCGGGGCGGGATTTAGCTTGAGAGTTGTAAAGAGATAAACCTTGGACATATCTTCCCCCTGTAATTCCTGGAATTACCGATATTATAAAGCATAAAATAAGGCAGTCCATAAAGCGCCTGCCGCACACTCCCGTCGAAAAAACTTTTTTATTTTTCTGATTTTTAAACTTTCAGGCATTGACAATATTTCATGCATCTATTATAATAAATGCATGGCAACCGGTTGCACCGGTTGTCTTTTTTTAGACTTTATGGCAACCGGTTGCCCAAAACATGGATTGATATGAAAAAGCAGATAACGACTCGACAAATTACGGGAATGCCCGGAGTGAATGTTTCGGTAGTGTCGTGCGTATTCTATTTGGACTGCGGACATTCTGTTTCTGATGCAATCCCCCGATTTAAAAAAAATGGTTTTTCTTTAAAACAGTTATTGACAGCCAAGTATAATCTGAATATAATCATAGTATAATCAAGTATAATCAGAATATGGACAATGTTCATTCAAAAACAAAAACCAGGTCCGCCAGATTGGCCCATGATGGCCCTGACGTTCCAGGAAAGGAACTTTCCGGCATCCAGCGTTACTAAAATTCTAAAAGCAGTCCAAGGAGTAGCATCAGCATGAAAAAAACCGTATGCAGAATGACAATATTGTTGATGGCGGTGTGCCTCGCCGCATCTTCAGCGCTGGCGATGCCGTCTTACAATGACGTATTACTGGTGGTAAATTCCAAATCGTCTGAATCACAGGAGATTGGCGCGTACTTCAAAGCCGCGCGCAATATTCCGGATGCGAACGTCTGCGCCATCAGCGTAGCGCCGGCGCTGGGTACTGGCGGCAGAATGAGCCATAATGATGAACTGGCGGCGCTGTCCACCATCAAAAATCATCTGATCAAGAATGGTCTGACCGACAAGATCAATTATATCGTATTGACCCACGGCATACCAACCTACGCTTATACTGGCGAAGTAGTAAATAAAGTCGACCAATATCATCTGTTTGACGTTTTCCTGATGTACCAGTTGTCGGAATCCGCCGCGAATACGCAAATTCCGGACATCTTTACCAACAACAAATATTTTTATTATAAGAGCCTTTTGCAAAATAAATTGCATTCCCCTGTTAATAACTTCACTTTCAATCATGAAACTAATTTTCATGATCCGATTACCATTTTTCTTGAGAAAACGGCAAAA
>CAIJKT010000397.1 GCA_903821255.1 uncultured Lentisphaeria bacterium
AGCGGTATGATTATAAGCATTCGAAACTGTCTGATTATGAAAAAATATGATGAAGCCATGAACTATATCGAGCAGATTGAGAACTTGCAGCCGGAATCTCATCTGAATCCTGAACTGATTTTAATAAAAGCCAAAGTACTGAAAAATCTTGGAATGCCGCGCCGCGCCGCCGTATGTTACGAAACCGTGCTAAAATTAAATCCTGCATTATCAACTGCAGCCTCGGCAAATCTGGAACTGGCCGAATATTATTGCAAATCATCGCAATACCGCAAAGCCAGAGAATACTTGAATAACATTCTGACTGAAGCGCCGCGCTCACATGAAGCCGTTTCTGCAGGCAGGATGCTGAATGATATCGCCCGCAAAGAGGATAAAAAATGAAAAACAATCTGCTGATGTCAATGTTCTTTTCCGGGCTATTGTTTGCTGGAACAGCATTGCCGCTTTCAGCCGGAGAAGATGATTTTCTGAAACCTGTCGGCAAACCGCCTGCGGCCAAAGCCCAGCGCCGCCAGGGGGGAGAAGCAATGCCGCCGCTTCCTTTGCCGGCAACTCCGCTGCGCCGTTCTGAAAAGAAACGGCCGCCCAGCCCGACCGCGCTTATCGGCAAAGTCGTCTGGGGCGGCTATATCGATTACACCTGGGAAAATGGTCTGTCCAGCCGGGTGTTCGACTGGAACATGGTACCGGCTGATTGTCAGCAACTGCTCCGCGTAGTCAAAAATTACATGAAACTGGAATATAAAACCCAGACTGTTGACATCGCTACTTTCAGCGGCGCTCCGTCAGAAATTCCCATCCTGTATTTTTCCGGCGGCAGATCGCTGAAATTCACGCCGGAAGAGCGCGGAAAACTCCGGCAATATCTGCTTGACGGCGGCATGATCTGGTTTGACTCAATTGTCGGATCGCCATTTTTCTACCGCTCCGCGCTGGAGGAAATTCACAAAATACTGCCCGAAGCGCCAATCAAGCGGCTGGAACCTGACCATCCGGTATTCCGCATGGTCATTCCGGTAAACAGCGCCAAGACCAATACCGGTCAAACCATCGAACCGGCGATGGATGGCGTCTATATCGGGTCAAGGCTGGCGGCGATAATTTCCCCTTATGGCATGGGCTGCGGCTGGGATAACGCGGAACCATCCCTGATCACGGATGCGAAAATTTACCAGAACCGTACCGCTCTTGAGCTGGGAGTCAATCTGACAGCATATTCCATCGGCTGGTTTGAAAACGGCATGGCTTACGCATCCGGCGAAGCTTACAGTGAAAAAGACAAAGTTGCCAGTCCGGACAAAATAATCTTTGCCCAGGTTAAGACCGGCGGCATCTGGAATTCCGATCCGGGCGCTGAAAGCAAATTCATGCGCTATCTGGCAAAAAATGTCAATATCGACGCAGGAACCCAGCCGGCATACATCAATCCTGCCTCAATGCCGCTGGAAGATTATCCCTTCCTGTATCTGAGCGGCATCGGCGCGTTCAAACTGACCGCACAGGAAATCGAGCGGCTGCGCACATACATGGACAAGGGCGGATTCCTGCTGTTGAACAACTCGCTCGGTCTTAACGAATTTGATGGCAGCGCCAGGCAGATCAGCGCAATTCTTTATCCGAACCAGCAGCTTGAACGCATCCCGGACAGCGATCCGGTATTTTCCAAAGGGCCGTTCAAATTTGCACAAAGCGGCTTTTCCGATGCTGCAGCAGCAAAATATCCTGGCTGCGGCAAACCGCTGCTGTACGGAATCCGGGACGGAGAACGCTATAAACTAATCTACAGTCCGGTGGATATAGCAGGCGGCTGGATGGGCACCCCGCGTCCCGGCAGTGTCTGTTATTCCACAGAAACCGCTCTCCGGCTCGGAGCTGACCTGATAACGTATTTTGTGACGCATTAAAAATTTAAAAACAGTTAATCATATTGATAAAACTTGAATAATGAGGTAAAAATTATGGCCTATGATGAAAACAGTCTGATGAAAGATATTGAACAACTGAAGCTCGGATTCCATGCGGTGAAGACCGAGATCGCCAAAATAATCGTCGGACAGGACGAAGTGGTTGCCAAAGTGCTGATTGCCATTCTTTCCGGCGGGCACTGCCTGCTGCTGGGAGTGCCCGGCCTGGCAAAAACGCTGCTGGTATCAAGCCTCGGTCACGTGCTGGAACTGAATTTCAAAAGAGTGCAGTTCACTCCGGATCTGATGCCTTCCGACATCACCGGCACTGAAATCCTTGACGAAGAGCCGGGCAGCGGACGCCGGCAGTTGCGGTTTGTAAAAGGACCGGTCTTCACCAATCTGCTGCTGGCGGATGAAATCAACCGCACCCCGCCGAAAACTCAGGCCGCGCTGCTGGAAGCCATGCAGGAAAAACATGTGACCAACAGCGGGGTTAAATATGTGCTGCCGGAGCCGTTTTTCGTGCTGGCAACTCAAAACCCGATCGAACAGGAAGGCACCTATCCACTGCCCGAAGCCCAGTTAGACCGCTTCATGTTCCTGATCCGGCTGAACTATCCGGACCGCAAACAGGAGATCCAGATTTTAAAGCAGACTACCGGCAACCGCGAAGTTAAACTGGAAAAAATCATCAGCGGACCGATGCTGCTCTACTTTCAGAAAGTAGTCCGGGCGATCCCGGTAAGCGACCATGTAATATCCTATTGCGCTGACCTGGCCAGGCTTTCGCGTCCGGACAACCCGGAAGCTCCGGAATTCATCCGGCAGAACCTGAGCTTCGGTGCAGGGCCCCGCGCCGGACAATATCTGATGCTGGCCGCCAAAGCCCGCGCCGCGCTGAACGGACGCTTCAACGTCTGCTGCGACGATGCCAGATGCTGCGCCCACGAAGTGCTGCGCCACCGCATGGCCTGCAATTTTCATGCGGCGGGAGAGAACCTGACTCCGGACTCAATCATCAGCATGCTGTTAAAACATGTGCCCGAACCTAAAAACTAACCGGAGATAACGCCTGATGGCACGCAGCCAATACAAATATCTGCCGCCGGAAACGCTTGATTCCCTGAAGAATATCGAGCTGGTGGCAAAAGCCATGGTCGAAGGTGCAATGCTCGGGCTGCACCGTTCTCCCTATCATGGTTTTTCTTCCGAATTCGCCGAATACCGCAAGTATTCGCCAGGCGACAGCATCAAATATATCGACTGGAAAACCTATGCCCGGTCTGACCGTTACTATATTAAGTGTTTTGAAGAGGAAACCAATTTGCGTTCGTATATTGTGCTGGATAAATCCGGATCAATGGGCATGGCTTCCGGGAGGCCGGTGCCGGTAAAATTCAACTATGCGTGCTATATGGCGGCGGCGTTTATGTATCTGATGCATCAGCAGCGCGATGCTTTCGGACTGTTCACTTACAACGACAAAATCCTGGATGCCGCCGAATGTAAATTCTCCCGCGCCCACTTGATCACTTTGCTGAAGCTGCTGGAGCATCTGTCGCCTGAGGGCAAATCCGATGCCGGCGGTTGCCTCAAGCGCATCGCCGAACAAGTGCCGCAGCGCTCCATGGTCATCATCTTTTCCGATTTTTTCGATCATGACCCTGAATTTCTGAAATCGCTGCACCATCTGACGTTCAAAAAATGTGAAGTCATACTGTTTCAGGTACTCAATGATGAAGAACTGAAATTCCCATATAAAGGACTTGTTCAGTTCGAAGATCTGGAAACCGGCGAGACGATGGATATGGAAAGCGAAGCATGCAAGGATTTCTTTTTGTCCGCGTTGAATAAATATAACATCAATTTAAAGAATTTCTGTGACAGCCAGCGGATCTCGTTCGAAACCCTGACCGTTTCAACACCGTTTGAACGGGCGCTGGCAGCATACTTTTCCAAACGGGAGACCATGTTCTGATGGATTTCGGCAATCCAATGTTTTTGTGGGCGTTACCGGCAGTGCTGCTGCCGGTGCTGCTGCATCTTTTCTTCAAACGCCGCAAAATCCGCGTTCATTTCTCCACTCTGTTCTTTTTCGTCAAAAAGGAACGTTATTTTGCCTACCGTCGCAAATTCTACGAGATATTGCTGCTGGCATTGCGGACATTGATAATCCTGCTGCTGGTGCTGGCAATGGCTCATATCTACTTCAAGCGATTCAACTTCATCCCCGGCGGCAGCACTGAAGCGGTCATCATTCTGGACGATTCGATGTCCATGCAGCGCAGTCTTTCCGCGGGCGGAACCGGGTTCGACTTCGCAAAACGCAAAGCGGAGGAAATACTGAATTCGCTGTCCGGCGATGACGGGGCTGCGCTGGTGCTGCTGTCCGGCAGACAGGGCATCAATCTGACGCGGGATAAGGCGGAAGTCTTGAAACAGGTGCGGCAGGCTCAGATCACCGCCGCCACCGGAAGCATGAGCGCCTCCATGCAGGCCGCGATTGAACAGTTGCGCAAAGCTCCCGGGCTCAACCGGGAAATCTACATTCTTTCAGATTTCCAGAAAAACAACAAACCGTCGCGTGCCATCAGCACCGCTCCGCTTGAGAACTGCCGGATTTTCTGCATGCCGTTCAACGGCGGCGGCGATAATCTTTCAGTCGACGGAGTGGAACTGGATTCAACGCCAAAAATCGTCAACCGGACGGTAAATATTCCATACAAAATCGTCAATCACGGCAAAAACTCGAAAGATGTCAGAGTGGAACTGGAGATTGACGGAAAAACCGTGCAGACCAGGCAGTTGTCCGTAAAGGAGCAAAGTTCAGCTTCAGACCGGTTCGTGTTTGTGCCAATGCGCAGCGGCAGAATTATCGGGTGCGTAAAAATCACCGACGAGAATATCCCGCTGGACAATAAGGCGTTTTTTACGTTCAACGCCTCCGGCTGCATAAATGTCCTGCTGGTGAAAGAGATGCATGACAACGAACCGGACCCGTTCTATTTTCTCCGCTTTGCAATTGATCCGGTCAAAAGCAATCCGGTACTCGGCATCAGGACGGAAACCGAAACCCTCGGCGGCCTTACCGGCGAACGGTTAAAAAGCTTCCATATATTATGGCTGGCGCAAGGCGAAAAACTGCCGGATGACAAAGCGCTGCTGATCCGGCGCTACCTGGATAATGGCGGCGTCCTGATTTCGCTGCCGTTGAACAATTCCAGTCAGGAAACTTATGCTTCTCTTGCCAAAGTATCCAATTACAAGATTTATAATGTTTACCGCGCGGCTGCGCCATTCAATCAAAACGGCCTGCGCTTCAATAAACCGCTGTCCGAATTGAACGATCTGCTCCAGTTAGACTTAATCAAATGGCGCAAAATCCAGCAGATACGATATCCGGCGGGCAAGGTCATAGCGGTAAATGGCGAAGAACCGATGATCCTGGAACAGCCGGCCGGTAAAGGCAAATGGATTGCGCTGTCATTCGATCTGCGCCGCGACTTCTCCAACTGGCCGCTTCTGAAATCCTTTCCTGTAGCGGTATCGGCGCTGATCAATTATGCGGCCGGAGGCAGCGATAGAAATCTGAGTTCTGTTTGCGGCGAAAATATCGAGCTGTACAGCGATAAAATAAATTTCTCAACCACTTACGGACGCAGCGGGGAATTAAAAACCAGGAACGGCAAATGCGTTTTCACCGAAAACTGGCTGCCGGGAGTAATACTTTTCAGCGGAGCGGAATATGAAGCCGCCGTCGTCAGGCCGGACATTTCCGAAAGCGTAACCGATGTCAGCGACTCCGGCGATATCAAATCTTTTTTCGACTCTCCAGTGGCGTTACTGGACATCGGAGCTGATATAACAAGTCAAGTGACTAAACTGCGCAACGGCACCGATCTTTCCGGAGCGCTGCTGCTTCTGATGCTGCTCCTGTCAGCCGTGGAATTCGTCATCGGCGGCAATGCCGGCATGGTCCTGGCTGGAATAAAAAAATCTATCAGCAGGAGGAACAAATCATGAGATTCTATCCGCTGATTCCGCTCTGGCTGATTCTGCTGACCGGTGCTGCCGCCTTCGCCGCGGTCTGGTATACCGCCCGTTATGGCATGGACATCCCGCCGCGCCGCATACTTATTCTGATGGTGTTGCGGCTGGCCGCAGTTGCCGTCGCTGTTACAATGCTGCTGAATCCAGGAATAATAATCCGTGAATTGAACCGCCAGCGCTCGAATGTAATATTCCTGCTTGACGGCTCAGATTCTATGAATACCACCGACATGCCCGACGGCAAAAGCCGGCTGGAATCAGCAAAGGCTTTTATGGGGAGCCTGAACCGGACGGATTTCAGCAATTGTCAGAAACATTCGTACATATTCAGCAGCAAAGCCGCGCCGGCTGACGTTAAACAACTGCAAATGTACAATGCCCGCGGCGGCACCGACCTTAGACGGGCATTCAACACGCTCGACAAAGATATCGGGTTCTCACGTACCGCCGCCGTAATTCTGCTCTCTGACGGACTTGACCATTCCGGGTTCAGCGGCACCCATGCCGGTCTGCCGGTATTCGCGGTCAAATTCGGGTCTGAGATGAATGATGTGCCTGATCTCCGGCTGGACCCGTTTCAGGCGCCTGAATCGCTCCGCACCAATGAGGAAATGAACTTGAATATCCCGGTTGCGCTTACCGGATTCAAAACTCCGGCTTCAGTGGAACTGAAAATCACGGTTGACGGGAAACTGGAGAAAACTGAAAGATTTGAACTGCAACCGGGCGGCAGGAAAATAATTGAATTCCGCAGCTCTTTCGCCATACCCGGCATTCATACCGTAATGCTGAAACTCAACCGGCTGCCAAATGAAGCCGGATACATCAACAATGAACGGGAAATCTCGCTTGAAGTAAAAGAAGGCAAAAGCGAAACCGTATGCTACTTCCCGATGCTGACCAACAGTTTCCGGCCGCTGGTCCGTCTGCTGCTCGGCAGCGGTAAAAAATTCACGGCAATTTACAAATTAAAAGCCGACAGCTATAATGTGACAGGCACCGACATTGACCAGGCATTCAAAAACGGGATTCCAGCCAATCCAGCAGCAATGAAGCAGGCCGATGTATTTGTGCTGGGCAGCAATCGCGACGGCCTCGTAAGCGAAGCGGAAAGCTCAGTTCTTGAACAATATGTTTCCAGTGGCGGCAATTTGATTTTACTCGGCGGCACCGAATCTTTCGGACAGTTGCCGCCATCTTCGCCGCTGGCGTCAATGATGCCGGTAAAAAGCGCTAAAATCCAGTTTGTTTCAGGTAATTTCAAACTTATGCCGCCGGAACAGAGCAGGAGCAGTTTTTCGTCCAGACTGGCCGAATTATGCGGCAGTGAAGCTGAATTGATTAAAGGGATCAACATGGTGGACAGTGTTAAGGAAGGCGCGGAAACGCTGCTCTGGGCTGAAGGCGGCGAAGGCCGTTATCCGCTGGTAGTCGCCCTCCCCTACGGACGCGGTAAAGTCATAGCCGTATTGACCAACTCATTGCATCTCTGGGGTAAAGGCAGTCAACGCAATATGAATTTCCGTACTTTCTGGGAACAGATGCTGGCGTATGCCGGGGCCAGCCGTGATGAAACGCTGAAAGTCACAGTCAACAGCAGTGAACTGATGCCAGGCGAAAAACTGAAGGTCACGGCATTGCCCAGCCTGTCTGATGCTGAACAAACCGATCCGGATTTGAAAATTGAATCAACGATATATCCGGCGGACAGCCAGGCCGCCGCAGCAGCACTCACTCTTTCGCGCGAGGGGCAGTTATACACCGCGGAATTCCATGAACTGAAGCCAGGCAGATACATCTTGCAAACTGTCTGCCGGAATAAAACCGGGAACCTCGGCAAACGTTACATGACAATAACTGTCGGCGACGGACTCAGGGAGAATTATGACCTGAAAGTAACCAATGAAAATTTTCTGAAATTCTGCCCGTCCGGACGCATTTACAACATCGAGGAAAAATCGGCATTGCTCAAAGATGTGCTGGGAACGATTCAGAAAAACGATATCGAACGGGAATGGTATCCGGTCTTTGAGACGCCGTTCTTCTTCCTGGCGCTGCTCATTTTCCTCGTTGCCGGATGGTATCTGCGCAGGAGGTTCAACCTTTTCTGAGGTATAAAATATGAAAAAAATACTGACAATGATGCTCTCCATGATGATGGCCGCCGCCGCATCCGCCGGTGAATGGCACCAGGCGGATATCGTACTGTCCGACGGCAAAATGCTTAACGGGGAACTGGCTATCCTCGGCAGCCGCCCGCTCACCATGATTCCGGCAGGCTCCTCCTATGAACGGAAAATATTGCTGGAAGATATTATTTCCATCAGTCAGGTAATCGAAAAACAGGAAATGAACAGGCCATGGAAGTACAGAGAAGACGGCAAAGTGGACAAAATTTATTTTGAAGGCACTTATCCGTTTATGAATTTCGGCACGGAAGTGTTGCTGACCAACGGACAGACCGTCCGCGGACATATCATCTCGCTGCCGTTCCGCTTCAAGGGTGAAGGGCCGAAAAAAATATTTCTTAATAAGCAGGAGAAGGGCGAAGTCGGACAAACGATGAGCGACATCATCTATCCGGTAAAAATAACCTTTACGGAACGTCATGGAGTTCCAACCGTCCCGGTTTCCGGAACTGTTGCAGGCTACGGCAGGCTGATCAAAGTATCGGCGCTGGACAACCAGCGCGAAAATGTCTGCTTCGCCAGCATAAAAGAAAACTCTTTTGAATTCAAAAATCTGCTGCCCGGAACATACGATGTATTCATTATGACCGACTCGCATGTACTCGCAGGAATGTCGGGGGACGGACCGGAAAATCTGAAAGGCCCGGCGCTGCCGGAAAACGCTTTGGCGGAACTTAAAAAAGTATTCCCGCTGGCGGATGATTTCTTTAACGACCGCTGGATACTTGATCTGGCAGGCAATACTTCATTCGCCAAAACGCTGGCATATTTCCGCCGCGCCGACGTTTACGATGCAAAGAAGCACTTGAACGGAGGCATCCTGTGGCATCTGGATATCTGGAGCTGGCATCTGGCAGGCAGTGAATGGAAGATAGACCGCCGTTATATCATGCTGCGGCACAAGCAG
>CAIJKT010000398.1 GCA_903821255.1 uncultured Lentisphaeria bacterium
ACGACAGGCGTCTTCTGTGGCAAAACGCTTTTCGAGCTCAGACAATGTTTTTGGATAGTCTTCCATATGCTCATACACTACACCTTGTGGTAACTTCCGTCAAGTGCATACCCCATATAGATTTATTTCTCTCTTTAAGCGATAAATACGGGATGAACTTTTATTTTGGCCTGTATGACAGCGGCAATTATTGGGACACAGGCAATCTGCAAACAGAACTTGACAGCAATCATTTTGTGATAGACGAAGTTTGGAGAAGCTACGGACATCATCCGAGTTTCAAAGGGTGGTACCTAAGCACTGAAATTTCACGTAAAACGAAGGGCGCGGTAGATGCGTTTAGAAACCTTGGCATGCAATGTAAAAATATAAGCGGCGGATTGCCAACCCTTATTTCGCCATGGATTGACGGTAAAAAAGCGGTTTCTTCAGCCAGCGTCGGTCTCGCTAAAGAAGACGCCGTTTCCATACAGGAGCATGAGCGCGAATGGAGTGAAATTTTTGAAGGAATACATGGTGCGGTTGATGCGGTTGCTTTTCAGGACGGACACGTTGATTACCACGAACTGCCGGCATTTTTAGAAGTCAATAAAAAAATGGCTGATAAGTTTGGATTAAAATGCTGGACAAATACTGAATCTTTCGACCGGGACATGCCGATAAAATTTTTCCCGATTAAGTTTGAAAAGCTTAGATTGAAACTTGAGGCGGCTCGCCTTGCAGGGTATGAAAAAGTGATAACTTTTGAATTTTCACATTTTATGAGTCCTCAATCGGCGTATTTGCAGGCTGGAAATTTGTATAACAGGTATAAGGAATATATTGAAAAACTATAAAAAGAATTTACCTGTAAATTTCCAGGAGCGCTAGAATATGAAATGTGAAAAAGGAATATTATTTTTGCGGAAAATTCCGCTCAGATATGAAACTGATGTATTCATAGCTGGCGGGGGCCCGTCAGGAGTGGCTGCCGCAGTCGCCGCATCGAAACAGGGGAACAGTGTTTTTCTCGCGGAGGGACACTCCTGTTTCGGTGGAATGGGTACTGCCGGGCTCGTACCCATGTTCTGTCAGTTTACTGATGGTATTAATTTTCTTGCCGGCGGCATCGGACAAGAAATTTTTGATAAACTTAATTTAAAACACGGAGAAAGTTTCACCGCTAATAATACTGAACTGCTAAAAAGGGTTTACGATAATCTTATCACAGATGCAGGTGTTTTATTTGATTTTCATACTCAATTGATAGATGTTCAGATGGATGGGAAACTGGTCTCGCATGCGATATGCAATTCAAAAAGCGGTATTTTTGCGGTAAAGGCACAGGCGTTTGTTGATTGTACCGGGGATGGTGATCTTGCGGCAATGGCTGGGGCGGATTTTGAGAAAGGGGATAAGAATGGAGCTTTGATGCCTGGCTCTCTTTGCAGTTTATGGAGCAATATTGATTGGGAAAACCGATCCTCTGACCATTGTGCGATGCTTGAAAAGGCTTTTGCAGATGGGGTTTTTTCAATTCAAGACAGGCATATTTCTGGTATGGCGTCTTTGGGATATGGTGTCGCAGGGGCCAATATTGGTCATGTCTATGATTTGGATGGTACTGACGATGAATCTATTACTAAAGGGCTGCTCAATGGAAGAAAAATCATCCCTGAGTTCGAGCGATATTATAAAGAGTACCTTAAAGGATACGAAAATATGAC
>CAIJKT010000399.1 GCA_903821255.1 uncultured Lentisphaeria bacterium
CCGCCAAAGGGTATCAGAGATATCACTCTTCCTTCAGAGGCGCTGATTTTTGCCCCGTTCACCAAGGAAGACGGGGTGCCGGAAGAGGAGTTGCTTCGACAGGTTCACACCACTCTTGAACTTGGGGGAAAACGTGTTGAGGGAAAAACTGCATTTTTCGACACTGACCGAGTCCTCGACTTAGGGACTTTTATAGGGGAAACAGGCGGTGTGGTGGCTGGTAGATGTGCATTTGCCTACATTCCATTTACCTCCAATAAAGCAGGATCTGCAACATTCGGGTTTGGAGCGGATTGGTGGTACGAAGCGTATCTGGACGGCAAACTCATCAGCGAGACTCTTACGCAGGGCGGCAATCAGAAATGGCCTCCAAGCATCGGCGACCATACGGTAACTGTGGACTTGAAACAAGGCGATCACCTCTTGGTCTTGCGGTTCTTGCGCGGTGCAGGCTCGGCTCTGCTTGCTGTTGGAGTGCCGCGCGATCTCAAAGTCGCAGCTATTGAGGCCAAGAGAAGGACGATTGTCACTGGCGAAATTCCGGCGAGTCGAAGCGGAGGACTGTTAGTAGTAGTAGCAGAGTTATCGATGAACGATGAGCCTTTTGAAAAGATTCCGAATTTGGGTTCTTTTTTCAAGGCCGACGGCACGGTGGCCGGGCTGCCAGCCACATTTCGTCCGGCGCTTGGTCCGCAGGGATTTCCATCAGCATGGCAGGCCTGGCGATATGAAATAGCCCCCAATTCTTCATCGCTGCCATTTGAGCTATGGATCACCGATTCGCTGAAAATGGGGAATGTGCAGCGACGCTTCACCGCGCATTTTTTGCCTGGGCAAATCGAATGGCAGACAAAATAGACGAGCATACCATATTATAAAGGTTAATTTTATGAACAATGAACAGTTGCTGCAAAAATTACGTGATCCAGCAGCGGAATACCGTCCGGTTCCTTTTTGGTTTATCAATCACTTTCTCCAGCCTGACGAACTGCGCCGTCAAATTCGCGAAATGGCCCAGAAAGGACTCGGCGGCTTCATGTTCCACGGGCGTGACGGCCTTCGCTCCAGATATCTTGAGGACGAATGGGAGCAAGGATTGAAAGTAGCACTGGCGGAAGCGGATAAACTGGGTCTACATGTCTGGTTGTATGACGAAAGTCATTATCCCAGCGGCATTGCCGGAACAAAGGTCTTTGAAAAGTTTCCCGGGCGTTTCATGAAATCACTGACCATGAACAAGGAAGTCATGGTTGCTCCAGGCGGCAAACTCAACCTCTCCATATCAGATGACATTCGTTATGTATTGGCTTTTCCAGCAACAGGAAAATGTAAGTCAGAAAGTCAGCCGCAAGATTTACTGCCACTGTCCAGAAACGGCGAACTAAACTGGAAAAATAATTCCCGACTGCACCTGCAGGTACTGGTTATGCGGGAGGACAATTATCATCCTGGACCAGGCAACACTTTTGAATATTATCCTGACTACTTAGATCCGGAAGTAATGCGCGAATTCATAAACCTCACGCATGAATGGTATCATAAAAAGTTCGGCCATCTTTACGGCAGATTGATCAAGGGTATTTTTACTGACAACGCCTGCGCCCATTTCGGCCACCTGCGTCAGGCAATTCCATGGAGCCGCAACTGGGAACAACGGTTCAAAGAACGCACCGGCCAAGACATCAAGTCAGTTTTGCCCGGCCTGTTCCATCAAGTCCATGGCTATCAGGAAAACCGGCTACTCTTCTGGCGCTTTCTGGGAGATGAATTCCTCGACACCTTCGTTAACGCGATACTCAAGCATTGCAAAAATAGCGGGATATTCAGCACTGGCCATTACTGTCTGGAGGAAGGCTTGTCGGAGCATGTACGGCAAATCGGCGATTATTTCCAGGTCATGAAACATCAGTCGCTCAATGCGGTTGATCAATTGGGCCCTAGCTCAAAAAACGACGGACTTCTTGGTGACTTACATGGTGAACACGTCACAAGCTGCATTAAGAACACAGCTTCGGCAGCCGCTCTTTACGGATCACCCCGCGTCATGTGCGAAAGCTTTGGTCTGGCCAGCGGTTGGAACTTCGATCTTCAGGAAATGCGTCGGATCAGCGGCTACCTGGCGGCTTTGGGTGTTGACCTGTTTGCGCCCCACGGCATCTATTACTCCATAGCCGGAAACCGTAAATATGAGTGCATCCCTGATCATTTCCACAATCCAATGTGGGAGTATTACCGGAAATGGTCTGACTGGATTGGACGTTTATCCTGGCTGAGCGAAGGGGCTGATTCAGTCGCTGAAGTAGCTGTACTTCATCCGACAACCACATTGCAAGCCTATATTGAACTGGGGCAGCCACATGCCAACTACGGGGTCAATTATAAACAGGCTGAGCTTGACACGCTTGCGGCGGCCGAACATATGCATACATCCGACCGGGGCGAAATATGTGACCGCGTGGATGCCACATTTGTGGAGGTGGTTGAGTCCTTGGTCAAAGGACATATTGGCTTTGAGATTTTACCTGAGGAAGCTCTGCAAAGGTCAAAGGTAAACAAAAATACGCTGGAAGTTCCTACCCGCCGCAACCGGCCCTGGAAATTCAAAACTCTGATTTTACCATACACCTTGGTGCTTGAGAAGAAAACGGTGAAATTGGTTGCATCTTTCTTACGCAGTGGCGGACATGTTATCTGCGTTGGCGAACCGCCCAGGAGCAGCTATGATCCACTCCGTCTCCATTTACAAGCTTTGGACGCCGACTCACTGCCCGGTATATTGATCAAGCGGGCCTTGTTTGCCAGTATTGCAGAATCGCCTCAACAGGCAGACGGCGATAATTATACAAATTGGCTACTGGAAAACAGTTCACAACCGCTGCTGGTTAATGGCGGCGAGAATAAAGTAGTCAGCCGCGTCTGGGATAAAGCGGGATGCCGTTTCTACATGATCCATAATTGTACTGCCAGTACGGTCGCAAATATCTCTCTGACTTTTATGGATAAGCGCGATCCGGTGTTATTTGATCTTGACCATCCGGAGTTTATGAAATCAGAAGGCAAGAGGCAAGGCGACCGATTTTCCTGCAAAATAAACTTGCCTTCATCTGCAACCCGATTGTGGGTAACCGGAAATAGCATTACTCCGCCAAATAAGCAAATGATAGCGCAAGCCAGGACTGCTGCCACCAAGTCACTGAAAATCAAAGGCGATTGGAATTTCTCAACAGCAACAACAAATATTCTGCCATTGCGGAACGGACAGATTAAATATGAGGAGTTTTGGCAATGCTGCGACTTCAAATTCCGGATTAAAAGCCGCCCTTCAGAGTTACGCCTACTGATAGACGCAGAGATGACCAGAGCTGAATTGATCAGTGATACCTATGCTTCGGACCTTCGCATTTCTATAAACGGGAAGCCGGTTCCGCCACCTTTCCCCGGAGAACGTCTCGACCG
>CAIJKT010000400.1 GCA_903821255.1 uncultured Lentisphaeria bacterium
AAAGATTTCAGCATGCCTGCAAAAGTCATTCCGCTGATCAAAAAAACAATTTCAGTATTTTCCGAAAAAGAATGCCGTGACTTGCTTCAGCGCGCATTGAAAATGGATTCTGCCGGTGAAGTCGCCGCCATGCAGAAAAGTGTTTTCGCCGTAAAAGGTCTTACCGGACCGGTAGAAATTGTTCCATGCAAATAATTTGCGGGCTGGTGCTCAACTCAGATCAACTATCAGGTAATTGACCCGCAAAGCGATGAGTTATACTTAAAAACAAGGTTATTTTCATCGGATTATTTTTTTATCCTGCGGGCAAGGCAAAGGCATGTTCCTCATTTATTTCCGGTTGCATTTTGCGGCCGCACGAGGCATATTAACGCTGATTGCAATAGGCGGCCCCGCATAATAAAAAGGAATCATAATTTATGAAATTTCAGTACCTGATTCTGCTTGCAGTGTTCTGCATTCTCCCCTTGCACGGGCAGGATGTTAAATCGCCGCCAATTCCTGCTCCGGTGAAGGCGACTTCCGTTGAAGGCATCACCGAATACCGGCTGGCGAACGGCCTCAAAGTGCTGCTTTTTCCGGACAACAGCAAACCGACCATGACGTTGGCGATTACTTATCTGGTGGGCTCGCGCAATGAAAACTACGGGGAAACCGGCATGGCTCATCTGCTGGAGCATCTGGTTTTCAAGCCTACTAAAAATTACAGCGGCGAGAACGGCACTAAGACTCCGAAGGACATTCTGGATAGTCTGGGTGCGCGTTTCAACGGCACTACTGACTATGACCGTACTAACTATTTCATCAGTTTTCCGGCATCTGACGACAATGAAAAGACTGTTCTTGCGCTTGAGGCGGAACGGATGGTTAACTGCATGGTCGGTGTGGATCCGGCGAAGGCCGCGGAACAGCTAAAGACCGAAATGACCGTGGTCCGCAATGAATTCGAGATGGGCGAAAACAGTCCGTTCAATGTAACCATGGAGCGAACCATCAGCGTTGCTTTCGACTGGTCGAACTACGGGAAAGCGGTTATCGGCTGCAAGGCCGACATCGAGAATGTCAATATTGAGCACCTGGGCGCCTTTTACCGGAACTACTATCAACCCGACAATGCGGTGCTGCTCGTGGCCGGCAGGATGGACGAAGCCAAAACACTTGCTCTGATAAACGAACTGTTCGGCCGCATTCCCAAACCCGCCAGAAAACTTCAGAAGACTTATACCGTGGATCCCGTGCAGGACGGGGAGCGGCTTGTCACGGTGCGCCGCGTCGGCGATACCCCGGCGGTACTGGCGGTGTACAGGATTCCCGCATCCAGTGATGAACAGCATGCCAGTCTGGAACTGCTGGCTTCGATCATGACCAGTCCGCCGTCCGGACGTCTTTACAAAGCGTTGGTTGAAACTAAAAAAGCCGCGATGGTATTCGCTTTTGCCAGTTCCACAGTCGAGCCGGGCTTCCTGTTGTTCGAGGCTATGCTGCCTAAGGGCGGCAATGTGGATGATGTCCGGGAGGAAATGATCAAGGTGCTGGAAAACGTCGTTAAAGAGCCCGTCACCCGGGAAGAGGTGGACCGCGCACGCCGGGAATTCATGAAAGATGTGGAACTGACGCTTAAAGATTCCGGCATGCTGGGAATCTGTTTAAGCGAGTACATTGCCCTGGGCGACTGGCGCATGTTCTTTTTGAACCGCGACCGCGTGAAAGCGGTCACCCCGGAAAGTGTCCAGCAGGCCGCTGTGACATATTTAAAAAGATCAAACCGCACTGTAGGACTATTTATTCCGACCGGCAAACCTGATCGGGCAGAGATTCCCGCGGCAAAGGATACGGCCGACATAATAAAAGAATACAAGGGCGGGGTTGGCATAACCAGCGGCGAAGCCTTTGACACCACGCCGACTGCCATTGATAACCGGACAGTCCGTTTCACGACTCCGGCAGGACTTAAATGTGCGGTGGTACCCAGGAAAACCCGCGGCAATGCGGTGAGCGCCGCCATCCGTCTCCATTTGGGCGATGAAAAGACGCTGCGCGGCAAACGCATTACCGGCGAACTCTGCGCCTCCATGCTGATGCGGGGGACGGAAAACCACACACGGCAGCAGATCAAGGATGAGTTCGACCGGCTGAAGGCACAGGTCAGCATCGGCGGTTCCGCTGAGGGTGTCTATGTTCAAATCACCACGGAAAAGGAAAACTTCGCCGGGGTGATGAAACTGGTGACGGAAATTCTGCGTAAACCCGACTTCCCGGCTAAGGAGTTTGCTGTCCTGGTACAGGAGAATATTGCAATGATCGAGTCGCAGCGTTCAGAACCTGCTGCTCAGGCCGGGCTGGCTCTCCGGTCTCGTATGCGCCCCTATCCGGAGGATCATGTCCGGTATGTCGGCAGCTTCGACCAGAATATCCAGTTGCTCAAATCCGCCACGGTTGAAGAGGCTAAAGACTTTCACAAGGCCTTTTACGGCGGCATCGGGGAAATGGCCGTCGTGGGGGATGTGGATGTTCCGGAATTAAAGCAGCTCGTCAATGGATTGCTGGGGGACTGGAAACCGGCAGTTGCATATGTGCGCATTCCGCGTCAGTTCTTTTCAGTGGAGCCGCTGACCCGCAGTCTGGAGACCCCGGACAAGGCTAACGCGTTTTTTATCGCCGGCATGGGCTTGAAGATGCGGGATGACGACCCGGACTATCCGGCCATGATGTTTGCCAACTACATGCTGGGCGGCGGCACCTTCAAGAACCGTCTTATCCAGCGCATCCGTGAGAAGGACGGCCTGAGTTACGGCGTCCGCAGTTCTCTGGATATTTCCAGCCAGGATGCGGCCGGGGAATGGGTAAGTTATGCCATTCTTAATCCGGTAAATATCCGGAAACTGGAAGCGGCATTTCAGGAAGAACTCGCCAAAGCCCTGAAGGACGGCTTCAGCGCTGATGAGATCGCCGCCGCCAGACACGGCTGGATGCAGGCACGGGAAGTCAGCCGGGCAGGGGAGAGCGAACTGGCCGGCCGGCTGGTCAGGCTCATGCTGACAGCCCGGACGATGGCCTTTGAAGCTGACCTGGAAAAGAAAGTGGCTGC
>CAIJKT010000401.1 GCA_903821255.1 uncultured Lentisphaeria bacterium
CGCTTTACTCTTCAGGGATCGAAGTTGACGCATTGCCCAATACCAGTGTGGAAGCATATCTGATAAAACCGTATTACAACCGCCATTGGGATGGCGAACACGCTTTCTACTACAATCCACCGGATAAGGTTACTGATTTGCCGGCGTTAACCATTTGCGGCAAAGTGGCTCATTTCAGTCATCGCATTTTTTCCGGCTATCACTTGCAGGCGCCGGTTGAACTAAGGCGGCTGTTCGCCAGTGTGCTGGAAGAATTTCTGCCGGAACCGCTGATTAAAACCGGTAATCTGCCGTCATTTGCCCGGGTGTTTGTAACCGAACAGCCCGGACGCAGGATAGTTCATATTCTTTCGTATGTGCCGGAATTGCGCGGCGAAAAAACAGAAATGATCGAAGAGCCAATACCTGTCATAAACGCGAAAATAGCTTTGCGAACCGATGGAGAAGGCTTAGAGCATATTTACATGGTCCCGGAAGGAAAAGAAATGCCGGCTGAAACTCATAATGGTTACACTCATGTAACTATTCCGATAATCAATGGCTACGCCATGATTATCTTTCAAAAATAAATACATAAATTTCAGGAACTTATAGAAATGCACAAACCGAAATACGCATTGTTTTTCGATAATCACACAATGGCGGCGTGTCCGGATGCGGGATCGGATTTTAACGCCGATGAATTCAGTAAACGCGTAAAGGATTGCGGAGCCGATTTTGTCGGTTTTGCCGCCAAATGCAATCAGGGATTCTGTTATTATGATACTCAGATCGGAATAAAACACCCTTCGCTGAAACGCGATATGTTCGGGGAAATGGTCGCGGCGTGCCAATCGCGAAACATCGCGGTGACCGCCTACTTGAATTGCGGCTTGAGCAACGAAGACGCGATACGGCATCCGGACTGGAATACCGTCAGCCCGAATGGTGCAACTCTGCATCCGGACATCTATGAACTGGGCTGGGTTTCGCCGTATATCCGGACGATGTGCGTTAATTCGCCGTATCGCGATTATCTCATTTCGCTGATTCTTGAAGTGGCGGATAAATATCCGGTCGCCGGATTTCTACTGGACAGTTTCAACGGTTTTCCATGCATCTGTCCGGCCTGCATTCGCGGGATGAAAGAGCGCGGCGTCAACTGGCGGGATGCCGGCGAGATTCAAAAATTTGCGCGCGCTTCAGTACTTCGACTGGCTGAGGACATTAAAGCCGCAGTGGATAGAATCTCGAAAGAATATCTGCTCTATTTTTTAGGGATCAGCTATGAGGACAACGTCCGAATCGGGTCCTATCTGGAATGCGAATGTCTGCCGACTTATCCGTGCTGGGGTTATGACTATCTGCCGATCATGTCGCATCACCTCCGCACTTTAACCGGCGATGACCGTCCGATTTTGAATATGACCGGACGATTCTATGAGTGGGGCGATTTCGGCAGCATCCGTCCGCAGGCGGCCATTGAGTATGATCTCTTTTACGGCATCGCCAACGGCATGCGTCCCAATATCGGGGGACATATCCATCCGCGCGGCAGTACGCAGCATGCCATTTTTGACCGGATTCAGGCCATTTATTCAAAAATACAGTCTAACGAAGAATGGTATTCAGAAGCTGTGAATCTTGTCGATATCGCGGTGCTTTCGCCTGGAGACGTAAACAAGACTCCGCCGTTGATCGGCATTACCCGGATGCTGTCCGAACTTAAAATGCAGTTTAACATCATTAATGCCGCTGCCGATTTCAGCCAATACAGGGTGCTGATTCTGCCGGATGAAGTTTTGCTGACGCTGGAAACTGCCGCAAAAATAAAAAGTTTTATTGCTGCCGGAAACGCTGTAATTTCAACCGGATATTCAGGCCTTGATTTGGAGAAAAAAGACTTTGCCCTGGGAAAAGAATGGGGAGTGAAATACCTTGGCGAATGTCCTTTTGATCCGGCTTTCTTCCAGCCCATGCCGCAACTGAACAATAATCTGCCGGAAATCCCGCTGGCGTTATATAAACGGGGAATTGAGGTTTCAGCGGACAGCAGCACGGAAGTTGCCGCGGTTCTGGTAAAACCGTATTTCAATCGTGAATGGGACGGCGTTTATTCCAATTTTTATCTGCCGCCCGATCAGGTTACGGATCTGCCGCTGGTTACTTTCAACGGCAAAGTCGCCCATGTCTCCAGTCCGATTTTCAGTTCTTATTATGAACTGGCCTCGGTTGAACTCAGGACACTTTTCGCGAATGTCCTCTCAAGGCTGTTACCTGAACCGCTGCTAAAGGTTTCCGGCCTGCCGTCATTCGGCAAAGCCACAGTGACCACTCAGCCCGGACGGCGTATGGTGCATTTGATCAACTACGTCCCGGAGTTGCGCGGCAAATCGGAAATCATCGAGGAGCCGCTGCGCGCCACTGACGTAAAAATCGCGCTCCGTCACGACGGGCAAATTCCATTGCAGGCCTGTCTTGCACCGGAGCGTAAAAAACTTCCGCTGAAGATCAATGCCAATTACGCGGAAGTCACCATTCCCGACATGTGCGGTTATCAACTGGTGGTGTTCGAATAATCTACCCCGATGTGCGCATCCGGGTATTGCCTGATCCATCGGCTTTTCCTTTTCGAGAACACTGCTCCTTGAATTTTGTCAATTTGAACGCTGGATGCTTGATTCCTGCGCCACTGACTATTTTGCAAATAAGGTATTGACTTTTTGCGGAAGGCGGGTTATAATATTATATATTTAATCGAGTTGGCAAGATTAAAATTAACAAATAATATGCTATATTATTGTAATTATTGCCAATTTAATTAAATTATTATTTTAATCGGATTTTCCAGGTCATTATTAAAAGCATTAAAAACTCGTAAAGAGGCAGGAAATGAGTAAACTGGCATTGCTGGACGGTTCAAAGACCGTGAATTCGGAATCAGGCGATATGTTCAAATGGCCGATCGTCAATCAGGCGATGGAGAACGGCGTTCTGCAGGTGCTGCGCGACGGCAACATGTCCGGCACGGACATTACCAGGAAATTCGAGCAGGCTTATGCTGAATGGACGGGCGTCAAATACGCGCTGGCGCACAGTTCCGGCACCGCCGCTCTGCAATGCGCCATGTATGGTCTCGGCATCGGCGCCGGCGATGAGATCATCTGTCCGTCCATCACTTACTGGGCGTCATGCACCCAGGCGCTGACACTTGGCGCATCGGTGGTATTTGCCGATATCCACCCTGATACGCTTTGCATTGACCCCGATGACATCGAACGACATATTACGCCGCGCACCAAAGTCATCGTGGTGGTCCATTATCTGTCCTATCCCGCTGACATGGACCGAATCATGGCTATAGCACGGCAGCACAATCTGAAGGTCATTGAGGACGTGTCCCATGCCCACGGCGCACTTTACAAAGGCAAAATGGTCGGAACTTTCGGTGATGCCGCCGGATATTCCCTGATGAGCGGCAAATCGTTCGCCATCGGCGAAGGCGGCATGTTGACCACCAACAGCCGTGAAGTCTACGAGCGCGCAATCATCTTCGCTCATTATGAGCGGCACGGCGAAGTCACTGACGAAAAACTTAAAACCGGAGCCGGCGTTCCCTGGGGCGGCTACAAATACCGCATGCATCAGTTATCATCGGTCGTCGGGCTGGAGCAATTGAAAAAGTATCCGGCGGAGAGCGCTGAAATTACTAAAGCCATGAATTATTTCTGGGATCTGCTGGAAGGCGTCCCCGGGCTTGACGCCCACCGCCCGGCCAAAGATTCCGGCTCCACGAAGGGCGGCTGGTATGCCAGTCATGGTCTTTATAAGAAAGAAGAATTAGGCGGACTTTCATTGAAACGCTTCTGCGAGGCTGTTCAAGCAGAGGGCGTTCCGTTTTGCACTCCCGGCTGCAATGCCGCGCTGCACAAGCATCCGCTGTTCTCCAATGTAGACGTTTACGGCAGCGGAACCCCGACCAACCGGGCCGGATATTCCGGAGATTTGCCGGTTGCCGAAAGCATCCAGGCCAGAGCGTTCAACATCCCGTGGTTCAAGCATTACCGCCCGGAAATCATTGCGGAATACGCCGCCGCCTACCGGAAAGTAGCGGAAAATTACCGGGATCTGCTGCCGGGCGACACCCAGCCGGACGATTTGAAAGGCAAATGGGCGCTGACCGCCCGCAAAAACTGATTACATTTGGAGAAATAGCCATGATTATTGACATTCATGCTCATGCTCTCAAAAAGCCGTTCCTGCAAGTTGATGGACGGGCGCCATTCCCGACTCCGGAACAACTGCTCGAATTCTACGACGGCGCCGGCATTGCCAAAGCCGTCCTGCTGCCGCTGATCGGCCCGGAATTCTATCTGCCGCAGTCCAACGAAGACATTCTGGAAATGGCGGCACGCCATCCGGACCGCTTCATTCCATTCTGCAACATCCATCCGCGGGCGGTTGACAATACCCCTTCAGCGCCACTGGGCGACGTGATGAAAAAATACAGGGATGCGGGCTGCAAGGGACTGGGGGAAGTAACCTGCAATATGCCGTTCCGCGATCCATACATCAGAAATATGTTCAAACACGCGGCCAATACCAGTCTGCCGGTGACCATTCATATTGCGCCGCAAATTGACGGCACTTACGGTCTGTATGACGATCCCGGACTGCCGCAACTGGCGGAGACGCTGGAACTGTTTCCCGATTTAAAAATCTTTGGGCATTCCCAGTCGTTCTGGGCTGAGATCGGAACTTTGGACAAGCCGGAAGACCGTGGCGGATACCCCGGTTATCCGGTGAGAGCCGAAGGCGCAGTCCCAAGGCTGATGCGCCGATTCTCCCGTTTGTACGGCGATATTTCCGCCGGCAGCGGCTGCAATGCCTTGACCCGTGATCCGGCATACGCGGTAAAATTTCTGAACGAATTCCAGGATCAACTTATGTTCGGTCTGGACATCTGCTCACCGCCGAAGCCCGAACTTCCGGGCTTGATGCTGTTCCTTAATGAACTGAAAAATTCCGGAAAAATATCCGATATTGTTTTCAACAAAATCATGTCCGGAAACGCAATCAGAATACTGGAGTTGTAAATTTATTTTCATAGCCCATATTAAAAAACAGCCTTTTTAAAACTGGGGAAAAATACAATGAACATTCTTGTGATTGGTGGAAGCGGCCATGTCAGCGGAGCCGTGGTAAGAGTTGCGCTTTCCAAAGGGTATCAGGTTTGGACGATTACGCGCGGTTTGCGTCCGTCAGTACCAGGCGTACACTCATTGATTGCCGACCGTCACGACCTGAAGGCGATGCAGGACGTTGTTGAACGGCAAAATATGGTATGGGATCTGGTGGTCGACTGTATCTGCTACGAACTGGACGATATGCGCCAGGATATTGAACTCTTCCGTGACCGCGCCAGGCAGTTTGTCTTTGTTTCCACTGATTTTGTTTATGACCCGGCCTGGCGTCGTTTCCCTCAACCGGAGGAGACGGAACACTATGATGTGTCCGCCGTGGAAGGTTCCTTGAGCTATGGCGCTAAAAAAAGGCTTTGCGAACTGGAACTTATCAATGGCGATGCAGGCGGAATGGCCTGGACAATCCTGCGTCCGTGCCACATTTACGGAATGCCTTCACTGCTGGGCTGTCTGCCGCTGCACGGACGCGATCCCGGGCTTATAAAGAAATTACGTGAAGGTGTACCGCTGAAACTGGTCGGAGGAGGGTCTTTTCTCCAGCAGCCGGTTTATGCGGATGATCTTGCCGCTGCCATCGTCAGCGTTGGCGGCAATAAAGCCGCGTGCGGAAAAATATTCAACATGGCCGGTCCTGATATTATTGAATCTCGACAATACTACCGGATTATTGCGGATATTTTGAAAGTCAATTTGACCATCGAGGAGATTCCGGCAGCATCGTATCTGGCGGAAAAACCTGAAGGGCGGCCATTCATGTGCCACCGCATTTATGACCTCAGCCGCCTTCGTGCCGCAGGCCTGGCGGTTCCGTCAACTTCCATTGAAGACGGCTTGCGATTGCATGTTGAAGGTTTGCTCAGGCA
>CAIJKT010000402.1 GCA_903821255.1 uncultured Lentisphaeria bacterium
ATCAGTGCGAAGAATTTTCTGATTCTTTGTTGCTGGAACTTTTAGCAGAAATTTTTTCTGTCCATTAAAAAACCGGCGATGCTGTCCATGCCGGAAAACAGGCAAGCCGACCGGGACGGAAAGCCGTACGGGCAAAGCCGCTCCGGCAGCGATGTATCTCACATATTCGTCTCAAATTAACCTATCGGATTTGGTTTTACAGCGGCAGGATATATATTCTATAGTATGTTTCAACATAGAAAACAGAGGGTAGCAATTATGGATAGTTACAGAATGGAAAATTCCGCCGGCAATGTCGGAACGATGGCGTTCGCAAGGGCGCAGAGCAGTTTTATAAACCGCGTTTACGGGTGGATGTGCGGCGGGCTTGTTCTTACCGCCCTGGTTGCCATGTGGGCGGCTTCAACGCCGGCGGTGATGAATACAATACTTTCCAACCGGATTCTGTTTTTCGGCTTGATCATATTAGAACTGGTGGCGGTCGGATTTCTGGCCGTGCGGCTGAATAAGATGTCGGCGGCGGCGGCAACCGGCGTATACCTGGCGTATGCGGCGCTTAACGGCCTCACTTTGTCGGTCATTTTCTATCATTTTACCATGGAATCGCTGGCGACGACATTTTTTGCCACGGCCGGCACTTTCGGAGTAATGAGCTTGTACGGCTATATGACCAAACGCGACCTGACTTCTTTCGGCAACCTTTGCATGATGATGCTTTTCGGCGTAATTATTGCTTCCGTTGTCAATATGTTCTGGGCCAGCAGCATGCTTTACTGGGTTACAACTTATATCGGCATTGCGGTTTTCGTCGGGCTTACGGCCTATGACACCCAGAAAATTAAAGAAATGAGCATGGCGGTGGATGGCATTGAACAATCCGACAGCGCCAGAAAATACGCGATCTTCGGGGCGTTGACCCTGTATCTTGATTTTATCAACCTGTTCCTGCTGCTGCTCCGCATTTTCGGCGGGGGCGGCCGCGACTGATTTAAACCGCGAAAGGATTTTTGATGTCCAGAATTATTTTGGAAGCCGTGGGGATGATCGAGACTAACTGCTATCTGGTCCAGATCGAGGATGGTCATAGACTTTACATCATAGATCCCGGCGCGGAGCCGGACAACATCATCAGGGCGGCGGCGAAGCTGAATTTTGACGATGCGGTCATCCTGCTTACCCATGCGCATGTTGATCATATCGGCGGAATCCGGGGGGTAATGGACGCTTTAAAGATCAGTGCCGTATATCTCCACCCGGCAGACCTCGGGCTTTACAACAGCCCGGATAATCATCTGATGCCGTTTGTTCCGCGGGCCAAAAATCTGCCGGTTCCGGTTTCTGCCATGCCTGAAACAGATTTTACGATTCTGGAGACACCCGGTCATACCCTTGGCGGTGTTTGTTTTTACTTTAAACAGCTTCAGTCGCTTTTTGCCGGGGATACACTCTTTTCCGGTTCCGTCGGTCGCACAGATCTGCCAGGCGGCGATATGGAGACCATTTTAAATTCGATCAGAAACAAGATACTTGCACTGCCGGACTCCGTAAAAGTCTATTCCGGACACGGCCCGGCCACCACTGTCGGCAGCGAGCGGCTGAACAATCCGTATCTTTAGTAATATATAATATCTTATATCTTATATATTAACAACTTATGTTTATTTTTCGTCATTCCTGAATAAGCGATCCGCCGGAGATTCTGAAAAAGAGTTGACAAATCGCATTTCCGGTATTATAATCCTTAAGTAGGGTCTGCAAGGAATAAAAAACACCTAATTGAAGGTTTACAAAAAATGAAGGCAGACGCCTGGAAGGCGATCACATCAGTTGAAGGTCGTAGTTAATTAGGAAAGTGTATTAAACATGGTTATTTGAAGAATCTGATCGCCTTCCTACTTTTTTAGCAGCGTCAGCGCCAGCCACTCAAGCCCGATTCAATCCGATCATCCATTTCATCAACAAAAAGTTCATCTGCCCAGGGATTTACGCAATTTTGCGGCAAGCTCCGGATATTCGGCGGGCATTGAAATAACAGTGGATTCCGGATGCTGGTGGCGAAACCATGTCATCTGGCGGCGGGCAAACTGCCAGGTGACGGTAATAATCTGCTCCCGCATCGCATCATAGGAAAGTCTTCCGGCGAGATATTCGCCGATAATCCGGTAGCCGATTGCCTGATGCGCCGTCGGAGATTCAAGAATGCCGTTTTTCAATGCCGCTGCGGCTTCGTCAATCCAGCCGGCGGCCAGCATCTGAACCGTACGTTCCTCGATCCGCCGCCGCAGGACATCTCTATCCCATGATAAGTTCCAGGCGATTGCCGGATACCGCAGTTGCGGTTTGTTTATAGTCTGCAATTCGGTAATAGATTTGCCGGTGAGTTCAAACACTTCCAGCGCGCGGATGAGTTTGCGGTTATGCATGTGCCAGCGCTCAAAGTCCACCGGATCTTTTTCCCGCATCAGGAGTTTTAGCTTTTCAAAGCCTTCGGGACTGTCGTAAAGCCGGTCCAGCCCGGCGCGCAGTCCGGGATCTCCGGGCAGCGGGTCAATGCCGTAAAGCAGCGCACGGATGTACATCCCGGTACCGCCGGCGATAATTGGCAGACGCCCGCGGGATTGGATTTCAGTAATCGCAGCTTCGGCCAGTTTCAAAAAGGTGTACACGTCAAGGCGGATGCTGAAGTCAAAGAGGTCAATCAGGTGATGGGGAACTGCGGCCCGCTCATCGGGCACCGGTTTGGCCGTTCCGATATCAAGGCCCCGGTATAGCTGCATCGAATCGGCGGCAATGATTTCTCCGCCGAACTCCGCGGCGATTTTAAGCGCGAGACTGCTTTTGCCGCTTGCCGTCGGTCCCATGATAACCATAATTTTGGAATTACAGTTCATAAATTGCCTCGATTAGAGCGATCCAGGGAACCATGCCGGATATTTATTCAGGTGATGATTCTGTCTTTGGGCGTGGTATTCATTTGCTGGGTTTCTTTCAGCGGACGGAGAAATACCGACAGGAAATACAGCCCGACTCCGATACAGATGGCGCTGTCGGCAATATTGAACGCCGGCCAATGCCAGTCGAGCGCGTAAAAATCGAGAAAATCAACTACTTCGCCGCGCCACACGCGGTCAATGGAATTGCCGATTACCCCGCTGATAATGATGAATAAAGCATAATAACGTTCATTCCAGCCTTCAGTAAGCCAGCGCATAAAGAAGAAAGAGGCGATAATAACGACAATTGCAATAGTCAGGAGCAGCCACCCGTAGCCGTGCATAATGCCCCAGGCGGCGCCTTTGTTGGTGATAAAAGTCAGATTGAAAAAACCGGAAATGACCGGAATCCGCTGACTGCGGGCAATGTAATGTTCGACCGCGATCTTGGAGACCTGATCTGTCAGAATCAACAGGCATGCCAGCGTTGCCGCATTAAACAGGACTTTTTTTTCGTGAGAGCTGCCCGGATTCGATTTTTTTAAAAATCTACTCAAGATTAGGGTTTATTCCGCCGTTTTTCTCGCGAACCGTAGTGCATTTGATGCAGTAATTGGCATAAGGCTTCACATCCAGGCGTGCTTCTGAGATTTCTTCGCCGCAGTCCTGGCATTTGCCGAAGTCGTCGGACGCCAGACGCTGCAGGGCGTCTTCAATCAATTCCAGTACATTGCCTTCCTCCGTCAGCAGGTGGAGCTCCATTTCATGTCTGGAGTTATCGCTGCCCATGTCGGCCATGTGAGTGGTAACG
>CAIJKT010000403.1 GCA_903821255.1 uncultured Lentisphaeria bacterium
ATGTCCATAATGTCCATAATGTCCATAATGTCCAAGATGGTTGCAGCCTTAACCCCGGACAAGAAAAAACTCCGGGGGTTTAAAGCCCGGAGTTTTTGCGAGTATCGAATATTAGCGGAGTTCCACTTTTAGTTCAGAATTGAGCTTTTCGCGCAGTTTGTCGAAGGCCTCGTTAATTTCCTTGTCCGTCAGAGTCCGCTCGGAACTGCGGAAGGTCAGGGTGTAAGCCATGCTCTTTTTGCCCGCGCCGAGTACTTTTTCATCGGTGAAGATGTCGAACAGTTCAACCTTTTCAAGATTCTTCAATCTGGCGCTGCGGATGAAATCCACTACGGTCTGATGCTGCAGCGACTGAGCGGCGAGAAATGCCACGTCGCGGGTTGTTGACGGGAACATCGCCAGCGGCGAATACAACGGGGATTCCAGTTTCGCACCCAATATCGCGGAAGTCTCGAATACTCCCAGAAAAAGCGGATATTCGGAGCGGAACTTCGTCGAATACCTGGCGTTCAGTTCGCCGATATGACCGGCGCATTTGCCGTCAATCATGACCGCGGCGCAGCGGCCGGGAGCGAATCTGCCGTCTTCGGCTTTCTCAAAACGGAACTTTTCGATCTTGCGGTCTGTGAACCAGGCTTCGGTCAGCCCTTTCAGGTCGTAGAAATCGAACAGTTCACTGCGTTCAGCGGAGAAGCGCTCCGGATGTTTGTGTCCGGCAAGGACCATACAGCATTCAAGTCTCTCCTCCGGGAATTTCTGCGGGTTGCCGCAGAAAACATTGTCGATTTCAAAAAGCTGCAAATCCAGGTTCTTGCGCGAGATATTACGCTCGACCGTAGCGAGCATCTCCCCCAGCAGCGACGGACGCAGACAGACCAGATCGAGACTCAGCGGGTTGTCCATCCGGATCACATCTTCAGACGCGAATCTGGAGTCGCTCAAGGCGGATTTGTCGCTGACCGTGCTGTAGTGGAGGCACTCATAGAGTCCCAGCGCGATCAACTCGTCGCGGAGCCCCTGAATCCCGGTATAGGCGTCTTTGGAGAAAGACGCCACTGACTTCGAGGTAACCGGCACTACCGGCACGGCATCCAGTCCGTTGATGCGGGCGACTTCTTCCGCGAGGTCGGCCTCGCGCTCAATGTCCAGCCGGAATGACGGCGGGGTGACCACGCACTTGACCTCGTCAATCTCGGAAACATTGAGGCGCAGTTTCTTGAAAATATCCACGATCCGGTCGTTGCTCAAGTCAACTCCGGTCAGTTTGCGGATGCGTTCAAAGCGGCATGTCACCGGCTTGAATACCGGCTTGTTGCCCTGAATATCCACCAGTCCGGTGACCAGTTCGCCGCCCGCCAGTTCCAGAATCAGCGATGTTGCGCGGTCACTGGCCGTCTCCAGCATATTCCAGTCAATACCGCGTTCAAAGTGGTGCGATGAATCGGAGGAAATCCCCAGTTCGCGCGAGGAGGCGCGGATATTGGAGGTGAAAAACGCGGCGCTTTCCAGCAGAACATTGACCGTGGATTCCGTCACGCCGGAATCCAGTCCGCCCATGATCCCGGCCAGCGCGACCGGTTTCTCAGCGTCGGCGATCACCAGATGGGTCGGTTTCAGCGACAACTTGCTGTCATCCAGCATGGTCATCTTTTCCCCGTCCGCGGCGCGTCTGACGACAATGCGTTTGCCGGAGAGTTTATCCAGGTCAAAAGCATGCAGCGGATGACCGAGTTCCATGAGCACAAAATTGGTAATGTCAACCACGTTGTTGATCGGGCGCAGGCCGATGCTGAGCAGGCGCTCCTTCAGCCATTCCGGACTTTCCGCAATTTTGACGTTGCGAATAACCCTGGCTGTATATCGCGGGCAAAGCTCCTGATCAAGCACGGTAACCAGATTAGCGGTATCTTCATTTTTCGCCGGAACCGGCGACTTGATTCTCGGCATGGCAGCTTCCTTGTCGAGCAGACAGGCCAGGTCGCGGGCCAC
>CAIJKT010000404.1 GCA_903821255.1 uncultured Lentisphaeria bacterium
AGCAACGCCCGCCGCCATACTTCATTTGCTTCGGTTGACGTTTTTCCTGAAATCAGCGACGATGTCGAAGTTGAAATCGATGAAAAAGATCTGCGCGTGGACACCTACCGCTCCAGCGGCGCCGGCGGCCAGCACGTCAACACCACCGACAGCGCCATCCGCATTACGCACATTCCCACCAATATCATTGTGGCGTGCCAGGCGGAACGTTCACAGCACAAAAACCGCGCCACCGCCAGGAAAATGCTGAAAGCGCGGCTGTATGAGCGTCAGGAAGAGGAACGGCGCAAAGAGGCCGACCAGATTCGCGGAGTTAAAACCGAAAATAGCTGGGGCAACCAGATCCGTTCCTATGTGCTGCATCCATATCAGATGGTGAAAGATCTGCGGACTGATGTTGAAACCGGCAATACCGCGGCGGTGCTGGACGGCGACCTCGACCGTTTCGTTGAAGCATGGCTGAAGTCCACGACAAAATAAATATGGCAAACAACAAAAAATCATTCTATGTATGTGAGTTGTCTGTAGAGCAGATAAAGCAGTTGGAGTCTATTTTAAAGGAGCGCTGCTGGGTATTCAAGGAAGTTCCCTATGCCCACTGGCAGGCGGCGCTTGATAAAACCAGCGTTACCGCCTATCTCAGCGGTAAAACGACAGTGCAGGGGAAGAACCTTGAAGAATTGGTTTTGTACCTGATTGAACCGGAAATATTGAAAAGCGCCGGTTTCGGATATGAAGAGCTGCTTGGCGCAGCAGACGACAGCGTCAAGGCGGAGCCCGAACCGGAAGAACCGTTTACCCCTCACGGGGGGATTGACGAAAGCGGCAAGGGCGATTTTTTCGGCCCGCTGGTTATCGCCGCCGTTTTTGCCGATGACGTCACTCAGAAGAAATACCGTGAAATCGGAGTCCGCGATTCAAAAACGATCAAGAGCGGCAAAAAAATAAAAGAAATGGCGAACGCGATCAGAAACGCTTCCGGCGGCAAGTTTGTCGTGGTGACAATCGGACCGGAATCTTATAATCGCCTGTACGATAAGATCGGCAACCTTAACCGGCTGCTTGCCTGGGGGCATGCCAGAGCAATCGAGAATCTGCTGGAAAAAGCGCCGGAATGTCCGCGGATGCTGTCCGATAAATTCGGCTCCGAGCATCTGATTCGCAATGCCCTGCTGAAAAACGGACGCAATGTCAAGCTTGAACAGCGCACCAAAGCTGAAAGCGACGTGGCAGTGGCGGCGGCGTCGATCCTGGCGCGGGACATGTTCCTGAATCAAATGGACAAATTAGGCTCCGCGCTGCATTTGGAACTGCCGCGCGGCGCGAGCCCCGCCGTCGAAACTGTTGCCAGAGAATTAGTTGCCAGGCACGGCGCGGGCGAGCTGGGAAAATATGCGAAACTTCATTTTAAAACCCTGGAAAAAGTATTGCCGGGATACGTAAGGCCCGGCAGGGAGGCAATGCTGGAAAATGGTTAAAAGACAAGGCAGAATCAAACAGGAACATTTTATTAAGACTGCCGACGGCGGAAATATCACGCTTTTCACGCTGGACAATGGTGAAGGCGGCAGTGTCTCGATTATTGACTACGGCGCAACAGTCGTTTCTCTGAATGTGCCGGACCGGAAAGGCAAAACGCGGGATGTCGTTCTCGGGTTTATGAAACGCGAAGACTATCTGCAGAACCCGCCGTACTTCGGCAGCACAATCGGCCGTTATGCCAACCGGATCGCGAAAGGCCGTTTCGTGCTTGAAGGCAAGACATATAATATTCCAGTCTCGGCGAGAGAGGACAACTGTGTGCATGGCGGCAAAACCGGATTCCATAAAGTGATCTGGAAAGCAACGCCGATGGAGAATTCCCTGGGACCGGCGCTGCGGCTGCAATATGTCAGCCAGGACGGTGAAGAAGGTTTTCCCGGCCAACTGACGGTGTCCGTACTTTATACTCTGACCTGGGATAATTTTCTGCGGATAGATTATACCGCTGAAACCGACCAGCCGACAGTCATAAATCTGACGAACCACAGCTATTTCAATCTGAACGGCGAGAGCAGCGGATTAATTGAGGACCATGAGTTGTGGATCGGCGCCGGATTTTATACGCCGTCTGAAAATCGTTTCATGACCGGCGAAGTCCTGTCGGTAAAGCGGACTCCCGCGCTGGATTATACCGCCCCCGCGCTGATCAGTTCGAAAATTCAGGCGCTGCCGGGCGGCTACGACTTTAATTATGTGCTTAACCGCCGCACCACCCCTGAAAGAGAAGCTGCCGCATGGCTTTATTCTGCCGAATCCAGCATCATGATGGAAGTTTTCACTTCGGAACCGGGAATGCAGGTCTACTCCTCGGAACTGCTGACTGTTGGCGATGTCCCGCCCGGCAAGAACGGCAGGAAATACCCGAAAAGAGCGGCGCTGTGCCTGGAGACACAACATTTCCCGGATTCCCCGAATCAACCGCATTTTCCGTCAACCGAGCTCAGGCCTGGAGAAAAGTATCACAGTTTCACTGTTTACCGTTTTTCCGTGACCTCCTGAGACCAGGATGCCGGTTCTTTGTTTTTCCTGCGGTAATGTCCCGGAGCCAGACCGGTTTCGCGTTTGAAACTGCGGGAGAAAGTATGCTGGTCTGGAAAATTTAACATTTCCGAGATCTGGAGTAAGCTTAAGCTGGAATATGCCAGCAGATTAATGGCTTTATTGATAACCAGGCGGCGGACGAATTTCATCGGGGTCGTTCCCTGTTCATGCTGAAAGATCCGGATAAAGTGGTTTACTGACATGCCCGCCGCCGCCGCCAGCTTGTTCACCGAAATATCCCCTGATGCAAGGTTTTTATTAATGTAAAAAATTGCTTCGTTTATTCTGGGGTCTTGTGCCTGGCTGAATCTGCGCCCGGAGCCGTCCTGTTCCTGGTGGTAACGCAAAATAAGGATATGGAGATAGTGTTTTTTGATTTCGGTCTCCACATTGTCGTCCAGAGCGTCCCCCGTGAAAATTGCATCGAATATATCTTTGTAATCCGCGACCTGGATTATGCCCGGCTTCAGTCCGCCGTACAGTGCACTGTCGTCCTCGGGCATAAATTTCACTGCATTGATTCTGGACGGCGTAAATGACTCGATGCTGTGCATGTATCCTGGTGGAATCAGGACCGCGCGCGAGTTGTCTATATAATCAATTTTACCATCGAGACAGACTTTCAATTTAGTCTCGGTGTCGAAATAATGGTCCAGTTGCCAGTATTCGTGGCAATGATAGCCGGTGGTATGCGCTGAAATTTTTGCCGTATTCAATACTAATATTTTCATAACCGCTAAACCTGTAAACTACAATTGAACAATGACGTTGTAAATATACGCCCTGCTTTAATTTTTTTCGTGTTTGAAAGCGGTAATCATCGCGGAAAAATTCATGCAGGCTTGAAAACACTCCGACAGAAATGTCTCTTCGGTCTCGCCTTCCGGACCACGGCGCATGTTCGCCTCTGTGCTGGGACATTTGTCATAAGCGGACTCCGCGATAATCCCTGCCAGTTCATTCCAGTCAACCGTTCCGGTGAACATCGGCCGGTGCAGGTCGGACACTCCGTCATTGTCATGCAGATGCACCGCAATAAGCCGGCTTTTCAGCCGGTCCAGGTCTTTCAGTCCGCGGCACGCGCCCATGTTTCCATGCCCGGAGTCATAGCAAAGCCCCAGGCAGTCATCGGGATAATCATTGAAAACGGATTCTATCGCGTCAAATGAGCCGTTTTCAACTGCTATTTTCACCTTCAAAGCTTTTGCGGCGGAAAGCAGAACGTCCAAAGACTTGTACAGCGGTTTGCGGTGCAGGCTGTTTTGCTCCAGGTCCGGCAGATGAATCACAATTGCGCCGCCGCCAAGCGCGGCAGTCATTTCCAGGCGGTTCAGTACGAGTTCGACCCCGCTTAAGCGCTCATATTCCACCAGAGAGCCCCAGTTTTTTTCCACGCCGGCCGAGGCGTGCAGGTCGAGCAGTTTCAGGCCGAAGTCGCCAAGCCATTTTTCTATCTGCGAAATTTCATGCCGCGAGTAAATAAAATCCGTGTTCCAATGGTGGCACCAGTGAACATGGGTAAAGCCTGCCGCAGCTATTTTCTCCAAAAACGGCGCGGGGCAGCCTGTGTCCTTGGCATAGTCGGTCGTGATACTCAGCATTTCCGCACTCCTTGTTTAATTATAGATTACTAAGCTATTGCAGAGATGCAATTTTTTCAAGCTTCTCTTTCAAATCGCGACTCTGTATTGCTTCAGGTTTATGTATTATTCAGGCTGTAAAGAAACAGAAGGACTTGACAAAACACTTTTTCCGCAATATTATATAGAAAACTAATAAATTCTATAGAATAGTGAAAATGTCTTTAAAGCAAAAAGCATACGAGTACATTCTGTCAAAGATAACTTCCGGGGAGTTTGAGCCAGGAAGGCGGTTGTGTGAAGTCAGCCTGGCAAAAGAAATCGGCATAAGCCCCACGCCATTGCGCGAAGCATTCCGCCAGCTTACGGCGGAGGGGATACTGGCGCATCGTCCGAATTCAGGAATTATTGTTGCGGAGATAAATACGCAAAAAATCACCGAGTTGTATGAGGTGCGTGAAGCCCTCGAGTCTTTTTGCGCCCGGCAGGCCGCATTGAAAATGAACCGGCTTGATACGGACAGGCTGAAAAAATGCCTGGACCGGCAGTCTGAAATCGCGCACGAACTGAAAAAATCATGCAGAGAGACTTTCAGTTCGGAAGAGGAAGTGGAATATATGAAAGCGGATGCCGAGTTTCATCTCCTTATTCTTGCGGCCTCGGAAAATTCGATCATCAACAAAACCATGCGGGAATGCCATATCCTCGGCCGTCTTCTAGGTTTCAACAGTCACAAACATACTCTGGAGCAGGTTTCAACCACCATCAAGCAGCATCATGAAATCCTGAAATATATAAAAAAGCAGAATCCGGACAAGGCGGAACACTGGATTAAAACCCATATCCATTTCAGCAGGGACACGGCGCTGGCCAACAGGAAAACGGATCATGCCGCAGATAATGACCGGAAGACATATTCTGAAAGATTATATAATTCCATATATAAAATGGAAACAGAATGATTGGAGCAAAGATGATGAATAAGGATTCGTTGAAGCCGGCTGAAATTAAATATCCTCCGGATGAGAAACACAAAACTGCGAACAGGCAGTTCCAGGGTATTCCCGGATTGGCGGTGACCCCGGGCGGCCGCCTGTTTGCCACCTGGTACTCCGGCGGAGTCAACGAAGGGCCGGATAATTTTGTGGTACTGGTTCAAAGCAATGACCGGGGCAGTGCCTGGAGCGAACCGGTTGCGGTCATTGATCCGCCCGTCCGGAACATCCGCGCCTTCGATCCTGCTTTGTGGCTCGACCCTCAAGGGAAATTGTGGTGGTTCTGGGCGCAATCGTTTTCGCCGGCGGACGGGACTATTTCCGATGACGCCAACGGCGTCTGCGGCATATTCACCGCCAATCCGGATGCTGAAATACTGAAGTGGAGCAATCCGGTCCGGATTGCTGACGGGATAATGATGAACAAGCCGTCGGTTCTGGCTGATGGTACATGGGCTATGCTGGTCGCGATATGGGGCGACGGTATCGGCGGCGGCAAAATACCCGACCGGCTGGCGGCGCAATGCGGCGCGAATATGGTTGTCTCAACCGATAACGGACAGACGTTTTCGTATCGCGGCGGGGTCGCCGTTCCCCACCGGTGTTTCGATGAACATATCATTGTGGAATTGAAGGATGGAAAACTCTGGATGCTCGTAAGAACTTTTTACGGAACAAGTCAGAGTTTCTCCATGGATCAGGGCAAAACATGGAGTCCCGGCGAAAATTCAGGACTGGGCGGACCGAATTCACGTCTCTTTATCCGGCGATTGTCTTCAGGGAATCTTCTTCTGGTGAATCATGCGGATATTTCCCCGGATGCGGCAGTGAAGCTTTTTATTGACGGGAAATCATGGCGCAACCGTTCGCGGCTGACCGCCTTTATATCAGATGATGACGGTAAAACATGGAAAGGCGGACTGTTGCTGGATGAACGGGACAACGTTTCATATCCGGATGGAATGGAGGATAAAGAAGGTGTGATCAGAATAATCTATGATTATGAACGCTATAAAGAAGGGGCGATTTACATGGCGTCATTCCGTGAAGAGGATATTCTGGCCGGTAAGTGCGCAACTCCGCAGGCGCAATTGAAAGTATTGATAAATAAAACAGGAGGCGTCAGAACATGAAAGAACTTTTCTCTGAAAAATTAACGGGTAGAATAGAGGCTTGCGGTGTAATTGCCGTACTGGTCATTGACCGGGTGGAGGATGCGGTACCGCTGGCAAAAGCCCTGCTCCGCGGCGGTATTGACGTCATGGAGCTGACGCTCCGGACCCCGGCGGCGATCGGGGCATTGAAGGAAATCAGGAATAAAGTTCCTGAAATGATCGCCGGTATCGGAACGATTCTCACCCCGGAACAGGTTATGGAAGCGAAGGCTGCCGGCGCGGAATTCGGAGTGGCTCCGGGAATGAATTCGCGGGTCGTCGCTAAAGCAAGGGAAATCGGACTGCCTTTTGCTCCGGGAATATGCACTCCGTCAGATATTGAAGCCGCGCTTGAACACGGGTGCAGGCTGCTGAAATTCTTCCCGGCGGAAACCTGCGGGGGACTTAAACACCTGAAAAACATGTCAGCGCCTTACATGCATCTTGGTTTGAAATTCATTCCGCTTGGCGGACTTGACCAGAATAATCTGGCGTCGTATCTGTCCGAGCCGTCTGTCGCGGCGGTCGGCGGTTCATGGATCGCCAAACGCGATACGATCAAAGCCAATGACTGGACCGCGATCACCGCCGCCGCCGCAAAAGCCGCTGAAACAGTCAAAACAATAAAAGGACGCTGAATTATGAATAAAAGAGTTGTTACATTCGGTGAAGTCATGGGCCGTTTCGCGCCTGATGAGTTTCTGAGGTTCTCTCAAGTGATGCCCGGCAGGCTGAACTTGACGTTTGGCGGCGCGGAGTCCAATGTGGCCGGGTCTGTTGCTTTACTGGGCGGCAGTGCCGCGTTTGTTTCCGCGCTTCCGAAAAACGCGCTGGGTGATGCCTGTATCGCGTTTCTCCGCTCGCTGGGAGTGGATATCTCCGGAATTGTGCGCACCGCCAAAGGGCGGCTTGGTCTCTATTTTCTGGAAACCGGCGCCAACCAGCGACCTGGCAATGTCATTTATGACCGGGAAAACTCTGCTGTTGCCATAACCCCGGCGGACGCCTATAACTGGAATGAAATATTTGAAGGCGCGTCCTGGTTCCATATCAGCGGGATCACTCCTGCCATCTCCGGGACTGCCGCCGAAGTTTCTCTCGCCGCGGTCAAGGCGGCACAGGCGAACAATGTACCCGTTTCCTGTGATCTGAACTTCCGGAAAAAACTGTGGAAATGGGATTCCGCGCTGCAACCACGGGAACTGGCGGAAAAAACCATGCGCAATATGCTTCCTTATGTGGATTTGGTTATCGCTAATGAAGAAGACGCTTCGGACGTATTGGGAATACACGCGGCGGACACGGATGTCAATTCAGGAAAAATCGCCATAGACAAATATCCGCAAGTTGCCGGAAAGATAGTTTCACAGTTTCCCAATGTTTCAAAAGTCGCCATAACGCTCCGCGAAAGCGTTTCCGCCAGCCACAATAACTGGGGCGCGATGCTTTACGATGCAAAAACTGAAGAAGCGTTCTACGCGCCGCTGAAATCCGGTGAATACGAACCTTACGAAATGAGAAACATTGTGGATCGCGTCGGTGGCGGCGACTCATTTGCCGCCGGGCTGATTTTTGCCCTGACTACTCCGGAACTGTCGGAAAACTGCAAAGCCATTTCCTTTGCGGTCGCGGCCTCATGCCTGGCCCATTCAATTTCCGGGGATATAAATTTCTCGTCAAGACAGGAAGTCGAGGCGCTGATGGGCGGTTCAGGTTCGGGCAGGGTGGTCAGATAAGAGCTCTGCGTTCAGGCCTGATTCTTGTTTTCGCCTTTGTTATTTTTTCAACCGGAACCCGGAAGGGGAACAGCCTGCGGCAAGCCGGAAACGCTTGTTGAAATGCTGGGGATCGGGGAAGCCTACCGCGGCTCCGATTTCCTTGACGGACATAAGAGTGGTTTCCAGCAGAAATTTTGCCTTGTCAATCCGGCGCTGGAGAATGTAGCGCTGGATAGTCATGCCGTGTTTTTTTCTGAACATCTGCGTCAGATAATTCTGGCTGATTTCACATTTTCCGGCAAGGCGGACGATGCTGACAGGCTGATCCAGCGCCATGTCGATATAATTTTGAGCCGATTTGATCTTCTGTTCAAGCATCGAAGAGCCTGCAATGCCGGAGAAAACACCCTGGGCTTTGACGGCAAGCCACAGGAGAAATTGGCGAAGCGCGTTTGCCGCTCCGAACCCGGCAAGTTCAGATTTCCGCGCCAGCGCGAACAGCGTGATTATTTCCTGAAACCTTGCCGCATTTTCCGTGTAATTCTCGCCGGCGGGAAAATACAGCGGCATTTTGAACTTGATGTCTTCCGCGGCGGTTTCGAGATTGCCTGCGGCAAAGTGGGTGCAATAATGCCAGCCGCCGTCTTCCGCCAGATGATATGAGGTTTCAACCCCGCAAGGAGAGATAGTGATATCACCGCGGGAAAGTTTTACCAGGCGGTCGCCAATATACATTTCTCCGCTGTAGTCATACATGTGTAAAGCATGGTGTGCAGAAGAGCGGTAAACCGTTTTAAAATTCCTGTCTTTCAGAAAATAGCGGTTTGCGCGGATAATTTCCGGCAGACAGTGCAGTTCCCAGCAGAATTCATGAATGCCAATCCGGTTCTTTTTCATATAATTAATACCACATTTAAAAAAATCTGTACAATAGCTGTAAAGCTTTATCCATGTTATAATATATGGTGTAATCAATTTGCAGGCAAATTTTATCTTTAAAATGTATTATTGTTTTTTTACCATTAATCAACAGGAGGACAATTATGACGCAAACCGCAGCAATGAAGCCGCGCGAACGGTTTATCGCGACGCTCGATCGCAAACCGTTAACCGGACGGGTTCCGCACTTTGAACTGGTCTTTTTTCTTACTATGGAAGCTTTCGGCAAGCTGCATCCCTCCCACCGGAATTACGGCCAGTGGGATCAGATGACGGAGATGGAGCGCAAACTGCACCGCAATGAAATCGCGCAGCTTTATATCGACACCGCCGGGCGTTTTGAACACAGTGCGATTTTCATTCATCCGAATCCGGGGAATTTTGACGAGACCATGCGCCTGATCGAGCTTATCCGGGAGAAATCCGGGGATAAATATTTCATTATGATGCACGGTGACGCCACATACGGCATTCCCGGCGGCGACGCCTTTCTGGAATTCATCTACCGTCTGGCCGACGAACCGGAAAAAGTTAAAGCCGATGCCGACGGCATGGTCAGCCGCGCAATTGAAAAAGCGGAAAAATTCCGTGTTCCCGGCGGCCTGGACGGATTTGCGCTGTGTGCGGATTACTGCATGAACGACAATCCGTTCATTTCTCCGGAACAGTTCGCGGAGTTTGTCACGCCTTATCTCAAGCGGCTGATCCGCGCTTACCGCGATATGGGATTCTACACGATCAAACATACCGACGGCAACATCATGCCGATAATCGACCAGTTGATTGAATGTGAACCGCATGCGCTGCATTCGCTTGATCCGCAGGGCGGCGTGGATATTGCCGAATTAAAACGGCGTTACGGCAGTAAAGTATGCCTGATCGGCAACGTCAACTGCGGGCTGATTGATACGGGAACCGACGAGCAGGTCATTGAATCCGCGCGTTATGCCCTGAAGCACGGCATGCCCGGCGGGGGCTACATTTTTTCCACCAGCAACTGCGTCTACACCGGCATGCGCCTGGAGCGTTATGAACTGCTGCTTGACGTCTGGCGCAGGGAAGGGAATTACTGAACAGCGGATTATTATAACATAAAAAGGGCGGAATGTTTATTGAATAAAAATTCCGGCCTTTTGAAGTTGCGTAAATAAAAGAATGATTCTTCATTGCTTCCGCCATGACGGGATATTTGAATAATGCCTGTTTCGATATTATTGTATAAGCTTGTCATTAAGATTTAAACGGTCGTTTGTATAAAACCGGAGAGCGGCAATGGTCTCGTTACGTCCGATTTCAGTTAACGCGGATTGCGTCATGGTTTCGCGGGCCGGCGAATATAAGACAAAGCATGGAGGCGCTGATAATGCCGCCGGAATTATGCCTGTGACGGAAACGGGCATGAATGGCGCATGTTGTAAATCATGAATTCACCATCTCCAGAAACGCCTAAAAATTCTAAAATAGCCTTACTCTGCGTTGCCGCTCTGGGCATTGTTTTCGGCGATATCGGCACCAGTCCGCTTTATGCGCTGCGGGAATGCTTTGCCGGAGATTCCATTGCTGTCACAACGCCGAACGTCCTGGGCTCTCTCTCCTTGATTCTGTGGTCGCTGTTCATTGTGGTGTCCATGAAGTATCTGGTGTTTCTGTTTAAAGTGGATAATCGCGGGGAAGGCGGCATCCTGGCGCTGGTCACTTTGATCACTTCCCGCTGGAGTTTCATTATCCCGCTTGGCATTTTCGGGGCGGGCCTGCTTTATGGCGATGCCATCATCACGCCGGCGATCTCGGTGCTCAGCGCGATTGAAGGGGTCAATGTCGGCACGACATATTTTCAACCCTATATTGTCCCGATAACCATTACCGTGCTGTTCTTTCTGTTTTTAGTGCAGAAAAACGGCACCGCCAAAATCGGCTCGGTATTCGGCTTTGTCATGATTTTCTGGTTTTTGACGATGTCGGTGCTTGGCGTCTGTTCCATCATTAAGACTCCCGAAGTGCTGGCCGCGGTAAATCCATATTACGCATTCAGGATGTTGACGGAATCGTTTCACCGCTCGATCTTCATTCTGGGTACGGTGTTCCTGGCAGTTACCGGCGGCGAGGTTTTGTATGCCGATATGGGGCATTTCGGCAAACGCCCCATCCGGTTGAACTGGTATTTCCTGGTATTCCCCGCGCTCATCTTAAACTACTTCGGGCAGGGCGCGTTTCTGCTGCGGTCACCTGACCAGGTTGAAAATTTGTTCTACCGCCTGGCTCCGGAATGTTTATTATATCCGCTGGTGGGCCTTGCCACGCTGGCTACGGTGATTGCGGCGCAGGCGGTCATTTCCGGAATGTATTCGCTGACCAGCCAGGCGATCCAGCTCGGGTTCTGGCCGCGCATGGCCATCGCCTATACATCAAAGGATAAGATCGGGCAGATTTACATGCCCGGCATCAACTGGGTCTTATTCGCCGGCACCGTCGGGCTGGTATTGTTCTTTAAAGATTCCGGAAGTCTGGCCGGCGCCTACGGTTCCGCAGTGTCCGGCACTATGCTGCTTACCTCGGTAATTGCGGTTTTTTCTGTTCCGCAGCTCTGGCGTTCGAAAATCAGCCGCTTCTTTATTTTCATCGTGCTCGGCATTTTTCTCACAGTTGATGCGGCGTTTTTCCTGGCCAATTCCTACAAAATCACACATGGCGGCTGGATTCCGCTGACGATGGGCCTGTTTATCTGTATGCTGGCGCTGGTATGGCGGCAGGGACGCGCATTAATGCGGGAGAACATTGTTCAGCAGACTGTTCCGATGCCAGTGTTCATTGACAGTCTTCGTCTGGAGCTGCCGCTGCGGGTTCGCGGACTGGCCATCTTTTTCAGCGGCAATGACGGTGTGCCTAGAGTTTTATTGCATAACTTGAAGCACAACAAAGTTCTGCATGAAAAAACCATAATCCTGAAAATCGTCACCCATGAAGTCCCGTTCATTTCCACCGAGGAAAGAGCCGAATTCAGCGTGTATGACGCCGCTCTCGGATTATACGGGGTAACTTTAAACTACGGTTATTGCGAGAATCTGAACGTTCCGGAGGCTTTGACGCTGATCCGCTCGCCGGAATTGGATTTAAGCAAAAAAATCGGCATTTCATATTTTCTGGGCAAGGAATCCATGGTCTTCTCCAAAAGCAGGGAGAAAATGTGGACCTGGAAAAAGAAAATCTTCTATGCCATGTCCAGAAACGCCTACGACATTACCGCCTATTACGGCCTGCCCCCGAATCAGGTGACTGAATTCGGCATCCAGGTTGAATTGTAAATTCTCCGGCAGCCTGCTTGCTAGCTGCGCGGCGGCAGATACCGCGCGGCGGCGTGGAGCTCTTTTATGGCACTGGCCGCACCGGCCGGGTTTCTGAAAACAGAGGTTCCGGCAACCATCATATTGGCGCCAGCCCCGGCGGCTTCCGCCACGTTTCTGCCGTCAATCCCGCCGTCGACTTCCAGATGGACCGGGCGGCCAATCTGACAAATCCGTTCATGGACAGCTTTGACTTTGGGCATCATGTCTGCCATGAAACTCTGACCGCCGAAACCGGGCTCCACCGTCATGATCAGCACCAGATCTATTTTATCCAGATACGGGAAAAGTTTTTCCGCCGGAGTTTTCGGCTTCAGGGAAATCCCGACGGTCGCGCCGGCAGCCCGGATCGCGTCAATCACCGCGCCGGGATCATTGTCCGATTCCAGGTGGAACGTAATGTGGTCCGCGCCGGCGCTGATGAAGACCGGGGCGTATTTCAGCGGATCGGAGATCATCAGATGGGTGTCGAAAACCAGATTGCTGATTTTGCGGATGCTGCTTATCAGCGGCGGCCCGATGGTCAGATTAGGCACAAAATGGCCGTCCATCACATCCAGATGCAGCAGATCGCATCCGGCATCGGTGACCCGTTTGATGTCCTCGCCCAGCCGGGCAAAATCCGCCGCCAGAATTGACGGCGCCACCAGTATCCTGTCCAGCGCCAGTTTTCTAATGTCGTTCATTTTTTTTCTATCCTCGATTTGTAATTATTTACCTGTTCTGGAAATGAGTCCGCGGCTTTTGAGTATGGCTCCGATTTCGGGGCTGCGCAATGTTTCGGCAAATGAACGCGCGGTTTCATTGCCGCTTTTAAAACACGCATAGTACGTATTCACCAGACTGTATTTCCCGGTTAAAATATTGCTTTCCGCGGGGGCGATGCCGTCAACTTTCAGCAGTTTCACCGTCTCCGGCACGTCTTCGACGAAGCCGCAGAATCCCAGCGCGTGAGCATTGGTGCTGACCAGTTGCAGCACTTCCGGCGAAGAGGAGACGGAAAAGATTTTTGAAGTCAGTTTGCCGCCGTTCAGAATTTTATCATTTAAAGGGCCGGTGCCCGGAGAATTTTTCTCCGTGCCGAACAGGTGGATCATATAATCGCTGACCCCCAGCGGTTTCCATGAGGCGACCTCGCCGGAAAAAATCTTCTTTAGCATTTCGGTTTTGATCCCGGAAAGCTCATTGGCGGAATTTACCGCAATCAGCGTCGGTTCCATCGCGTAAGGAATCATGGTCGCGCCGGACAGCGCCTGCTGCTCCTGCGGGGACGGCTCGCGGCGCAGCAGCAGCAGTCCGGCTTTGCCGGATATGAAGCTTTTAATCGCGTCTTCGCGGGAAAGCTTCTCCACGGTCACCACCAGTCCGGGGTCGGACTTGGCGGCGGACATGGCGATCTGCTGGATAATCTCGGATTCGCCGGCGGCATTGGCGATGACCAGCCCGGCTTCGATTTTATTATACGCGTCGAGCAGTTTCGTGCCGGACGGTCTGGCTTCCGGGGCTTTGTTTTCGGCGCCGTTCAAACCTGCGGCGCACAGCACCGTCAGCGCCGTTAAAATAACAGAGTGCAAATTCATAGATATCCCAAATTTAAGATTGAACAAACAGGGGAAATATGATTTCACATCGCTCTAATTCAACCCGCAATTGAAGATTTTTAAATGAAAAATAGAAAATATAAATAAATGGAGCTATATTAAATGTTTGTATTTTAAAACGGGAACGGGATTAATGCAAAATCAGGATGTTATAAAGGGGACTGGTTTAACAGCAAAGGGAAACTTTATGAAAATTGGTATTCCAAAAGAAATTCACGAAGGTGAAAAACGGGTTGCGGCAACTCCGGAAGCCGCCGAACAGATAATCAAGCTTGGATTTTCCATGGCGATTGAAAGCGGTGCCGGCGCCGGCGCCAATATCTCTGATGAGGCATACCGGGAAGTCGGCGTGGAAATCGTCAGCGATGTCAAAGCCCTGTGGAAAAATTCCGACATCATCATCAAGGTCAGAGCGCCGGAGCGTCATCCGGAACTGGCGACCGATGAAATCGAAATGCTGGAGGAAGGCGCAAATCTGATCAGCTTTATCTGGCCCGCGCAGAATGCGGATTTAATGAAAAAACTGGCGGACAGAAAAGTCACGGTACTGGCAATGGACAGCGTGCCGCGAATCTCGCGTGCGCAGAAACTGGATGCGTTGAGCTCCATGGCCAATATCGCCGGCTACCGCGCCATTATTGAGGCCGCTCAGCACTTCGGCCGTTTCTTTACCGGACAGATCACGGCGGCAGGTAAAATCCCGCCGGCGAAAGTCCTGGTGATCGGCGCCGGCGTTGCCGGTCTGGCCGCCATCGGCGTCGCCAAATCAATGGGCGCGATTGTCCGGGCATTCGACACCCGGCCTCAGGTGAAAGAGCAGATTGAGAGCATGGACGCCGAATTCCTGCTGCTGGACTTCAAAGAAGACGGCGCGGGTGCCGGCGGTTACGCCAAAACCATGTCCAAAGAATTTATTGAAGCTGAAATGGCATTGTTCGCCAGACAGGCGATGGAAGTGGATATTATCGTCACCACCGCGCTGATCCCCGGCAAACCCGCGCCGGAACTGATCACCAAAGGAATGGTTGAATCCATGAAACCGGGCAGCGTGATCGTTGACCTGGCGGCGGAACAGGGCGGCAACTGCGCTCTGACTGAAATGGATAAAGTGGTGGTCTAGCCTGGCGTCACCATTATC
>CAIJKT010000405.1 GCA_903821255.1 uncultured Lentisphaeria bacterium
CAATGTTGTGTGCCATGATCACGCCGTAGTTGGCCGCGCCGAGCCAGCCGGACATGATGATGCCGACCGATCCGGCATGGAACGCGCCGCCGATTTCCTCAGACAATTTCATGCTGACTTCAAGCCCTTCAAACTTGGTGCCGAATGATGAACCGCCGCCATGCAGGGTGTAACGCTGGAAAGTACGCGGAGTCGCGGCTTCGATATAATCAATTTTACCCCTGATGCCGGGAATATATTTGTCCAGAGAATCAAGCGTGGTTTCGATGAGTTTCTGCTTTTCCCGCAAATATTCATCTTCCGGCATATCCGCCCAGTCTTCGAATCGTGCATTCATGGAGGCCACTACGGTATAATCGTCGCTGCCGGGCCGTATTTCTGGATAATAAACCGAGTATGTGCGGCTGGTAACATCCTTGCTGATCAGTTTTTCCGGCGAGAAGTCAGGACAGGTGGAGGTAAAAAGCAGATCGCCGATGAAATCAATTTTTTCGCCCGGCTTCAGGCCGATGTAAACCTGGCAACTGCTGGTGTTTAATCTGACTTTGCGGACTTTGTCCAGATAATTTTGAGAGAAGTTGCTGTCGCCGATATATTCATGGATAGTGTTTAAAATATTGCCGTTGGACAACACTGCGCGGCATCTGATTTCCCTGCCGTTTATCACCGCGCCGCAGACTTTGCCGTCTTTCAGATTGATTTTTTCCAGCTTGGCGCGATTGATGAGGTGGGCACCGTTTTTCTCCAGTTCATCCGCCATCATCTGCAGCATCAGGTCGGTGCCGCCGGCAAAAGTATAAACGCCCTGGCTCATAAAATTGCTGAAGACGATGCCGTAAGTGATCGCCGGCTCGTCCAGCGTGGAGCCGTTGGCGTAAGTTATCGGCTCCATCAGCAGCCGGACGACATCATTTCTGCCGGGAAAGTATTTTTCGAACAGTTCGCGGTTGGTCATATTATTTTCGTCATAGAAATTCATGCCGGCAAGTTCCTTGTAGAAGGCCTGCACGGTTTCCAGTTTCAAACCGAAGACGCTGACCAGTTTCCGGGTGAAATCGGATTCGGTGAAATCGGTTTCCAGACTGAATTGCGGGTTGTCGAAACGGATGCTCTTTACCGGCGCGATGCGTTCCGCCATTTCTTTGGACCAGTATTTCCGGAGCGTTTTCTTCATGCCGACGGGAAAGCCATGCAGCGCCACGTCAAAGATATGCTGCTTGCGGCGGAAGTAAGTGGCCAGCCCGCCGAGTTGAAAATGCTGTTCCGCCAGCAGAACTTTATAGCCGTTTCGCGCCAGAATATTGGCTCCGGTCAGGCCGCCAAGGCCGCCTCCGGCGACAATAATATCATAACTGTCCGCGATTTCATTGATGCGTTTTATAGCCACACTGCCCCCGTAAAACCATTAAAACAATATAAATATCCTGTTAATATAGCATATTTTCTGCAAATCTCTATACTGGATTTCTTCACATTTTAACTTTTGCTGTTATATTATTCAAAATACGTTTGTTGATAAGGCATTGGGCAAAGTGCAAACAGGAATGGCGATGGAACTTTTTGATACACATTTTCATTTTTACGGCGATGTTTCGCCGGAGGAATATTTTAACAGCGTGAAAACGCCGGAACTGGCCTGGCTGCTGGCTGCCGGCGCGAGTTTTGACGAATCAAAAAAAGCACAGTTGTTTGCGGAGCATATCGAATGTGCATGGTTTGCTGCCGGGGTGCATCCGCACAGCGCTTCAGGATATGCCGACGATATTGGCATGTTCGAAGAATTCAAAGGTCAGCCGAAACTGGCGGCAATTGGAGAACTTGGCCTTGATTTTTATTATGAGAATTCGGAAAAGAAAATTCAATATGCCGTCTTTGAGAGATTTCTGGCGCTTGCGCTGGACTGGAAACTGCCGGCGATAGTTCACTGCCGGGATAAAGATGACAAATTCGACGCCTATGCGGAATGTTATACGCTGCTCAAAGACTTTTCGACTTCCGGCGGCCGGTTTGTCGTTCATTGTTTTGCCGGAACTCCCGCCTGGGCGGAGAAGTTTCTGGAACTGGGGGCTTTTATCGGCATCACCGGGATTGTGACATTTCCAAAGGCGGTGAATATTCATGAAAATATTCGCGTAATCCCGG
>CAIJKT010000406.1 GCA_903821255.1 uncultured Lentisphaeria bacterium
CCCAGGCGGTCTTGAATTTTTCGACCGTCCCGTATTTCCGTTCCAGAAAACGCTGCCAGTAAGGCGCCATCAGCTCCCGGTTGGGTTCATCGTTGAAGAAGGCGAATTCCTGTTCATTGAATCCGGTCATCATCGCCAGCATTGGTTCATCAATCAGGCGGGTTTTGGTATAGGAATTGATGTGAGTCAGCAGCTTTTTCACACCCTGCTTCCAGTTTTCCTTGACATGATCGCTAAAATAGATGTCAAATTTAAAGCTGCGTTTTTTGGGGTCCGGAGACCACGGGTTGCCTGCTTCATAGCCGAGGGAACTGCTCATGGCATCCATATTCAGGTAAATATTGTTATCTTTCAAGCACTTGGCAAAATAGTCAAAACGGTCAAGCATCTCCGGATTGAACTCGAAATCCTGTTTTGCATCCTTCATCAATACCGCGTCCAGATAATGGGTTCGAGTGAGGTTGTAACCATGCAGCTTGAGTTGACGTGCGTATTCGGCGATATGTTCATGAGTACCGAACTGTGCGGGCGTCACTCCGCCGCGTCCCCAGAAGCTGTCGGTTGCTTCCACGCCTGAGAGAAAACGAACCGGACGGTCAGGACTGCCGGCAAAGGCCAGCAAGCCGTCGGCATTGACAATCACCCGTTCCTGCGTCTTTTCACTATTCAGCCAGGAGCGGTCGAGCGCGGTTCCCGGACGAATGGCGGGGATGGCCGGCCCCGGCAGCGCCTGCCAGGTCTGATCCGGTTTTACCAGCACCTTGACGCTGGCCGGAAAGTCATACTTGTTATTGGAAATGGTCGCCGCCGCAATCAGCCAGACCGGACTCTGCCCGGAGCTCCGGAAAGTGATTGAAGCGAAATTACCGAGTTCCGGATCAAGTTCGAAGCGTGAGGCATAGAGAGCGACTGTTCCGCCCGCGCCGGTCGTCCATGTCGCGCCGGGATAACCGTTGGCAACTTTTTTTGCGCCCCACCAGTTTGCAACGTCACGTTCACCAAGCACTTCAATCGTTTTGCTTTTACCGTTAACCCCTTTCATTTCGATGATTCCAGCCGGAACCTTGGCACCGCCGTAGCACAGAGTATGGAACAAGTAGAGATATTTTCCGCTAATCGCGCCGCTTTTAAATTGAATTGCAGCTTCCTGCGGCCCGTTCTTGAATTGTGGCGAACTCATGACCAGAATCGATTTGCCGTCATTATTCGCCGGATTGATGATGGAAAATGGAATGTTGGCAAAATCAGTTTTGTTCTGGTACTTGAAGTTGCGCGCGTCATTATCCGGTCCCTGATCTGACCAGCCTCCTTTGCCGTTGCCTGCGACATCATCGGCAAATCCCATATTTACAACTTTGGTTAAATCGACTACAATGTCCTTTTCAGCGACTTTCAAATTCCGGAAGAAGAGTTTGCCGAAGGAATCCTGAAATCCTAACATCAGCCGGGCGCTCCTGAGATCGGCGGGCAGATCGGCAGTAAATTTAATTCTCTCCCATCCGAAGGTACCGCGTTTGACGATTGCCGACTGCCATATCTCCCTGCCGGAACCAGCAACGGCATGAAGTATAAATTTTCCGCCGTTCCATTCAATTTTCGCGGGAGCAACATTTTCTCCGCGGATATCCACGGAAAATTCGACTCGCCGTCCGGCAAGCTGTGCGATGTCGAAGGAAATATCAAGGCAAATTACATTGCCGCGTTCCGGCACGGCAATGCAAAGCGCACTGCCGCCGCCGTCACCCTCCGGGAGAATCCTGGCATCAATTCCGCCCTGATTATATTTTTTAAGATTATCGCCGTTCTGAAAAGGTTCACTGAAGATAACGCCGCGGTCGTTGACGGAACCGCCGCCGGCAGCTCCGAAGGCAATTCCAAGTGTCGCCGCGATCACAAAAAACTTCAAATTAATCACAATGATTCCTTTGTTCAATATTTTTAAGGTTAGAATAAACAACAGGCAGATTATGTTTGACCGGCGTTCGCGCTGTGAACTGGATGATCGCGGTTGCAAAGGAAATCATTTCCGAACACCAGATGAGTCCATTTTCGGCAGCGTGTCCGTCAATAAAAAAACTGGATATTACGACACAGCCTCAAATGAACTTCTGCGAAAATATTCAAACTTTAACAATGACCAATATTGATAACAACGGATTACCATGGACTGGGCGGGTTTGTCCCTGCCATATTCATGATTTCGTAGGCATTCCATTGCATTCCCAGCCGATGGTAGGTCCAGTCATCATTCCTCCAGCTGATCTTGTTGTAATTTGTGATGGTTGCGTGACCGTCGAAGAAAGCAATGTTTGCGACCGTGTTTCCGGTGTGACGATATGCAACGCATTCTATCGGGTTTGCTTGTCCGTCTATTGCCAGAGACTGAAATTCGCCATGATTCCGATACGAGGCGGGATCTGATCCGTAGTACGTGATGGTGCCGGACGCTCGCCCGTCGGCGAAGACGATTTTTGAGCTGGGATGTTTAATTTTACCAAGCTTGTAATATACATTGTAACCCCACGCGGCTGCCGGATTTATTTTATCGAGGGTGCCTTCACGGACCATTCCGTAACTGTACTCCGCCGGACCGAATTTACCATTAAAACTCTGACTGTAAGTTGCCAGCGGACATAGCATATTCACCGGCCAATTGTTAGGCGTCCAGGAGTCTTTCATCCCGACTCCGAGCTGGGATATGAAATCTTTATTCAAGTACCAGCGGTCTGCGCCGCTGGTCTGCTGGTATGGCAGCCATACATCATTCCAGGTGTTTGCGTAAGACAGCCCGGCAGTTCCCATCTGTTTTAATGAACTGAGACACTTAAGGGTCCGCCCTTTATCCCGGGCTTTATTCAATGCCGGAAGCAGCATTCCTGCCAAAATTGCGATGATCGCGATCACCACGAGAAGTTCGATGAGTGTGAATTTTGATTTTTTCATATTTAATCCTCCTTTAACGGGATTACATGATAGTACACTGCAAGTACTATTATACTTTAAGCAAAGCCGCTTGACAATAGTTAAATCAGGAAATATTATATACAAAACAGGAATATTGAGTTGTTTTGCGATAAGTCAGCGGGGATAGAGCATGAAAAACGTTCTGCCGATTTTCGAGTTTTACATTTCATCAATGTACCATCTGCTGCGCGGGGTGTCCGATTATGCCGGTGAACATGACTGGCATCTGGGAATCATCTCCACCCGCTTCGAGCTGCCGCGCCGCTGGTCCGGCGACGGCATCCTGACGCATCTTACGCGTTCTCCTCAATTGATGGAATTCCTTAAAGTTCATTCCGATGTCCCGATCGTAACTTTCAATCCGCCAATTAATCAGCAGTGCGATTTCCCTTATGCCCTGGTCAGTGATGATAACGAGGAGATCGGCCGGATCGCCGCCCGGTATTTTATGACGCTGGGCGACGTTCACTGCTGCTGGTATGGGGAGCATCACGTTCGTCATGCCGCCTTTGCCGCTGAACTGGCGAGAAACCATCGTCAGACACAAACCATTGCTTCTCCTAAAAAGATGCACAATCTTCCGTGGGATGAAATCAGTTCCATGCTTGTAGCCCAATTGAAGAAACTCCCGTTACCCTGCGCGGTTTTCTGCGACAACGATTCCTGGGCGCGCGAACTGCTCGAAGCGGCATTGACAGGCGGTTTCCGGGTTCCGGAGGAAATCGCGATCATGGGGGTGGATAACGAAACCCTGATCTGCAACA
>CAIJKT010000407.1 GCA_903821255.1 uncultured Lentisphaeria bacterium
CCGGGATGTTTGCCAATATTTTATCCAGCAGATCTTTGCAATCATTGCTTTCAGTCCGGGAGTTTTTTTGCGCGGTGATATTTCTGATCAGGCATAAGATTTCATTTTCGTTAAGGAAAACCAGCCTGGCTTCAAAGGCGCGAATTTCATCTTTGATCTGAAGATTGTACTCGAATAGCTGATTTTCCCTGAAGGATAAGACGCTGTTCATGCTGTCTGTGATTTTCCTGACGAGCCATGACGGGAATATGGTTTCCAGCTTTTTGCCGATAGCTTTTTCATAAGGCTGCGGCAAGTCATCCGGATCGGTTGCATCGCACTCAACCAGTATTCCGTCTTTATTGATTTGCATGATTATATCCGGAATGCCGCGTCTGATGCCGCGGTATTTTTCTTCATTCTTCCTGGCGATTTCGAAGACAACAGACCCGACATAGGCGGAATATATGATTTCTGTTGCTGTTCCCAGTGTTCTGCATGCTGAATCTGTCAGATTCAGGCCGTTTCCGGCAAGAACGATGAATCCAGGCCAGGGGCTGTCTAAATTAAGCGGAACCGCCAGCAGGCGCTGAATGTTATGAGCCTTTAAAGCAAGGCTTTCCTGATTTGCCTCGAGCGGCAGTTTCGCGCAGTCATCAATCCGGAGAAATCCCTTTTTCAACTGTTCGCGCCACCATGGAAACGTAATCTTTGATGATGTCCGGGTGAACAATGTCTGACTTTGACAAGTATCTTTATTGCTCCAGTGATATCTGTGAGTAAACGCATTATCTGTTTCCATGGAGAAAAATGCCGCTTCGTCGGCGCTGCATAATCTGCACAACTCTTCAAGGTTCTCCGGGATGGCTTTGTGGATGTCCGGGGCGTGAGCCAGCGAGGAGGATATGCGGAACAGCATCTGCCCGGCCAGTGTGTTTTGCGCTGTCTGCTCTTCCAGTTCCACCCGGCTGGTTATGTCAACACAAATGCCTTCCACTAAAGTCAATTTGCCGTCTTTGCCGAAGTGCTGAGTATCGTGGTGTTCCATCCATATAAGTTTTCCGTCTTTTCTGATCCAGCGCAATTTGCATGAGACATAATTGCAGTGCGAGGCGATGCGGATTTTTTTAAGCTTGTCCTTGTCGTCCGGATGAATTATCTTTTCCCATATATCATGGTCATGCATGTATTCCGCCGGTGAATAGCCGGTGATGGTTTCCGCCGCGGAATTAATGTACTCAAATTTTTTTGCCGGCAGAACGCGGTAGCGGTATACGATTACCGGCAGATTCTCCGCCAGTTTTTTATATTTCAGTTCAGTATCTTTTTCCGATTTATCGCTGCCCTGTCTGGGAATTTCATTGATGAGAGACAATAAAATCTGTCTTCTGCCGGTGTCCTCGAAAAGCTGGCTGCTGATTTCAAGGGTTTTGGCGATTTGACTGCCGTCCGGCCTGTCAAGCCGGTAAATGACATTGCCGTTCTGCTCAAGTTTTTTATAAATGTTATTCAAGGAACTTTCATTCATGCCGGAATTAAGAATAGTCTCCGGCTTACTCCGCAGAATATCATTGGCGGACAGATTAAACATTTTACAGGCCGCGTCATTGCATTCGATTATCCGCTCCGGCACGGCTTTTGCACATTCGCAGAACAAGATGGCATTGGAGGTATTTTTAAGGATATGGTCGAATTTGTCTTTTATAAAATTCAGGTTTGCTTCAAGATTTTTCCGGGCGGAAATTTCGAAAGCGATTCCGGCCAGTTTTACCGGGATGCCGTCATCGGTCTTCTCGGTGAAGTTGCCTTTCATGCAAAACCAGCGGATATTGCCTTGACGGTCCTTCAGACGCAACTCAGTTTCGTACAATGCGCTGCCGCCTCTCATCAGCAGGCCGATATTGTCCTGCATCAGCTCGAAATCCTCACGCGGCATTAATTTCTTCAACATGCCCGGATCATTTATAAGCACGGGGTCCAGGCCGAGGGTTTCAGCCGTCCTGGCGCAGAAAGAGCATTGTCCGTTGCGCAGATCATATACCCACCACAGCGCTTGACTGTTTTGCATTGCCTGTTCAAGAAAAATGGCGGAATCCTGGCGGGAGTTGTCTGTATTAAGCGATTTGTCTTTATTCTGAAACATAAAAATCCTCAAGATATATTACGACTGCAAAATCCACAAATCTCTCATTGCTATAGATTATACAACCATATATGGATGCCGTCAAATTTAATGAACATAAACATTTTATTTAAAGGCATTGCATGCGCGTCAGCTATTTCATAAAACTCTGAA
>CAIJKT010000408.1 GCA_903821255.1 uncultured Lentisphaeria bacterium
AGTTGGTCACCCATATCCCCCGTTACAATCGAAAAATAAGGAAAGCGCCTCGCGCCGGTGACTATTCATCGAGCAACTGGTGACACGACGGCTGTTGGACTTCTTCAATTTTTAAATTTTAGTTTCATTCTTTTTTGCTGGATAAGCGCACTGCGTTCTTGAAAAAAAGGCAATCAGGGATATAATCTATAGCATATTGATATATAAATTAATTCATGGAGATTATTAAAATGTTTATGCCGGGCGCGCAGGAATGGTTTTTAATTATTATAGTAGTTCTTCTGCTTTTTGGCGCCAAAAGGATACCGGAAATCGCCCGTGCTTTAGGCAAGGCGACAAAGGAATTCAAAAAAGCCAAAGATGACATGACTGACGAAATCGAAAAGGAAGAAGAAAAAAGCTTGACGAAAGATCAGGACGCGGATAAAAATAAAAAATGAAATCCCCTTTTACCGGGAAATCTTTTGATAAAACATTTTTAGAGCATCTTGAGGATCTGCGGAAGATATTAATCCGGATCTTTATATGCCTGGCGGTGCTTTTTCCCCTTGCTATGTATTCTGCCTCCGGCCTGATCAAATTTCTGGTGCTTTCCTCATGTCCGCCGGGTCTGGTCCTGAATTTCTTTTCGCCGCTGGAACCGGTCTGGGTTGAAATCAAAACCGCGATGGCGGTATCCGTATTCATTGCATTCCCGTATATTGCGTTTGAAGTCTGGAGATTTGTCGCCCCCGGCCTGTACAGGCATGAAAAGAATTTTGTGCTGCGGCTGGTCTTCGCAAGCTGGATTCTGTTTATCGTCGGAGTTCTATTCTGCTTTCGTTTCATTCTGCCGTTGGTCATGCAATTTTCCATGAGCATGGCCAGTGATTATCTGCGTCCGATAATCGGTTTGCAGAGCTTTATCAGTCTGATCACGCTGCTGCTGCTCGGTTTCGGAATAATGTTTCAGTTTCCCATAGCAATCTTTCTGCTGGTCAAAACCGGCCTGGTCAAGCTGGAGACGTTCAGGAAACAGCGTTCCCTGATGATCATAATCATTCTTTTTCTTGCGGCGGTCATTACGCCGACCCCGGACATGCTGACCCAGTTGATCATGGCGGTGCCGACTTACATCCTTTTTGAATTGAGTCTGCTGGTTACCGGATTTGTGGTTAAAGAGGTCGAACCCGCGGTAACAGAAAACGATGGCGGCGATGAAGACCAGGACGCTGCAGATGAACCGGAAAATCCGGAATCAAATATCAGCACACAGAGACGCAGTAAAAATCTGCCCGGATATAATCACCGGCGGCGCAAAATCCGCTCCCGTTCGAAAAGATAAATTAAATGGTTTTTGCTCTGATTGATTGCAAAATTTCAGACGGTCACTTATATTCGTAGAAATTGCCTATTTAATCAAAGGGAAGGGATTTGTAATGAGGAACTGCCACCTGGTTCTCGCCGGGCTTGCATTGATGGCAATTGCCGTTTCAACGCAGGCGGAAGTCAAAATGCCCAATATTTTCGGCAGCAATATGGTACTGCAAAGGGAAAAGAATGTCCCGGTATGGGGATGGGCGGAGCCAAAAGAAAAAGTTACCGTCAGATTCAACGGACAGACCAGGGAAGCCACTGCCGATGAATCAGGCAAATGGCAGACCGCGCTTGACCCGATGCCGGCCGGCGGACCTTTCAAACTGGAAGTCAGCGGAACCAGCAGCCTGGCGTTCGACAACGTCATGGTCGGCGAAGTCTGGCTTTGTTCCGGGCAGTCAAACATGCAAATGGCGGTAAAGGCGTCATTGGAGCCGGAAAAAGAGATTGCCGCGGCCCTGTATCCGGAAATCCGCATCATCCAGATACCTAATGTCATGAACAATCTTCCCCAGAATAATGTCAATGCCAAGTGGCTGGTCTGCTCCCCTGAGACAATCCCGGGTTTTTCGGCGGCAGCCTACTTTTTCGGGCGTGAAATCTATAAATCGCTCAAGATTCCGGTCGGCCTGATCAATTCATCCTGGGGCGGCACCCGGATTGAACCCTGGACCCCGCCGGCCGGCTTTCAATCGGTTCCTGAACTGAAAAGTATTTCAAATGAATTGAATCTGAAGAATCCGGCGTCGGATGCACATAGAAAACTGGCCGGTGAGACGGTTAAAAAATATGAAGCCTGGCTGGATACTACGAAGAAATCTGTTACAGCCGACCAGTTGCTCACCGCGCCTCCGGTTTTTCCGCCGGAGCTCCTGCCGTATCAGACTGTGCAGCAGCCGACCGTGCTCTATAATGCCATGATCAATCCGCTGGCGCCGTTTGCGCTCCGCGGGGCAATCTGGTATCAGGGCGAATCCAATCGCGGCGAAGGCATGCTCTATTTCAATAAGATGCAGGCACTGATCAACGGCTGGCGCACAGTTTTCAATAACAGCGATCTGGCCTTTTATTTCGTTCAACTGGCCCCCTACAATTACGGCAACAATCCGCAGGCGCTGGCCGAAATATGTGAAGCACAGGTCGCCGCGCTGTCGATTCCGAATACCGGCATGGCGGTCACCATGGACATCGGCAATATCAAGGACATTCATCCCAAAAACAAACAGGAAGTCGGCCGCAGACTGGCGCTCCAGGCCTTGAATAAAACTTACCGGCAGAAAGAAGTCGTCTGCGACTCGCCGCTGTTCGACAACCTGAAGCTGGACGGCGGCAAGGCCGTGATTACCTTTAAAAACGCAGTTGAACTGAAAACCCGTGACGGCAAAGCTCCTGACTGGTTTGAAATAGCCGGCGAAGAAGGCGTCTTCAAAAAAGCCGACGCGGTTATTGCTCAGAATACCGTAACCCTTTCGGCTGCCGGGGTCGAAAAACCGCTGGTGGTACATTTTGCCTGGGACCATACTGCCGAACCGAATCTGGTGAATGAAGCCGGATTGCCGGCCGCCGCGTTCCGGGCCGGGAAGTTGCCGGAAACCGGCAAGCTGCTGTCGCTGGTTCCCGAAGCCCGGGACTTCAAGCTGGTGTATGCGCTTAATCCGGTCAATCCGCAAATGGCCGGTCAGAAAATAGTGTATACTGCGGACAAACGGCGTGAAATCATCGGCGAAATCAGCCGGATTGCCTACTATCTGGAGTTACGCAAAGCGGACGGCGGCTGCGATTATGTCTTTGTCGCGCTGGATCCGTTCACGCAGGATATCAGCAAGATCGGGGTGCCGGATCTTGACTCAAAAGCTAAATTCCAGCAGAAAATTTCCAACATGCTGGTAAAATCGAATGTCGCCGGGATTAAAAACGGCACCTTCGCGGAAGGCGGCAATATGGAATTCTGGGGAACCAATTACAGCCAGTCGAACTCCGTCAATATTCCCGGCGCGTCTTCTGATGCTTTTGATTTCGGAGATAAACAGGAATTGTCAGGCGATTACGGTTCGATGCAGATCCATAACTATGCCGCAAAACAGACACTGTTTGCATTCAATAATTGGAAAGCAGGCAGGGACGCTGATTTAGGAATAGGCAATGCCGCCTCGGAGAACAAGGATTGGACATTCGCCAGGAGCGCCGGAAAGTATGCTGGCGGCAAACTGATGGTGCTGGTTAAAACCAGTAATCCGTAGAAGCGAAAATTTCACATAGACTAGTTGGATTGCGGATTGGACAGTCCGGCAGTTGTTTAATTCATCGGCGTGGAATATTTCACTCTCATTGATCAGTCAGGATTGGCTTTATCTCTATTTTGAGTGCGTTCAACCAGCACTAAACAGTCCGAGAGTGGAGTATTCCCTGTATGGGCGTCGCGGATATCCGGACGGCAGTATTTTGTTTTAATCTTTGTTCCGCGCTTCGCGACTTCCTGACGGATAATCCCTGTCGTCAGCTTTGCAATCTTTGCAGCCAGCCGTATCGACGGTTTGTCGATATATTTATCGATGATCCACGCTATGAAAATGATAATCGGAAGCGTGATCAACACCATTGTCCAGAACGCAATATCGTATTGTAAATATTGTTTGAGCACACTGTCGATTGTTTCCGCAATCGTTATCATAATGAGAAAATGAATCGCGTAAAAGCTGTACGATATATTGCCCAGTAAGTTGAATGGCCGCCATTTCAGCGCAGACTGACTGAACGAAGTGTTCAGCATGACGAGGAGGAATATCTCAATTGCTCCGACCATGCGCAGGCCATCCTTGATATATGATGTTATTCTTGTGTCAAACGATGTGGAACAATACATAAAGTATGTGCCGATACAAATGAAAGTCATCAGCGCCGATAGAAAATTCCGGTATTTAACCAGCTTGTTCCAATAGAAGTTCCTGTGAAGATCCGCGACAATCACTCCGATCATGAACGCACAATAAAAATTATGAATATTAAGAATCATAATCATGCTGAAAATCAATAACCTCAAATACTTCGGAAAAGTATTGCAGAAAAGCAGCAAGGCAAAGACCAGCATCGATCCCCACAGCTCCCAGTGAATAGTCCACAACACGCCGTTGTAGAGTTCTCCGGTTGAGAACGGCGAAACGAAGAAATCAATGACAAACTGTATCCATGTTTTTCCATATTGGGAAACAGGTATGCCTTGAGTGAATGAATTAACTAATAATCCCAGTATTACCGTAATCCAAACTACTCCCAGCAACCGGAATGGACGTTTGATGACAGCTTCGATCAATGGCCATTTCATTCCTTCAACTCCGAGGAAGCGCTGGCTCAGGACAAAACCGCTCAGAATAAAGAACAGGCAGACCGCCAGCCGCCCGGCATGTGTGAATGGACTGGGATGGAAAAGCTGGGTGTAGTGTGCGAATACCACGGTCAACGCTGCCAGGCCGCGCAGCGAGTCCAGATATGTCAGATGTTTTGTACTCATAATTGTGCCTGAAATCAATAAATTAATTGCCCGGTTATATTATTCAATATAGCCGGACTGGCCTGTAAACAGTGGAAATACTATAAGATGGTCAATAGTCATTTCAAGTCGGGAAGTCTTTTCTTGCCACTTTCGTTTAATCTAACCTGAATTATTCATAAAAATGGATGAAATACGTAAATATGCTCAAGAAGAAAGTTCATGACGATGCCGCAGTCGCGGGACGATTGTCGTGCATCCGTCGTTCCCGCGGAAAACATTGCGATCCAGAGCCGCAGGCTGGAAACATGTTGCAGTGATGGATGTTAATCCATCCACTTTTGAAACATGCCGGAAAAACAATGGCAAGTTTTATGTCTTTCAGATTGGCGTTCTCTCCGTGTCTTTCTGTCTCCGTGCGGGAATATGTTCCGTTTTCGGGAATTGCATGGAGAGCTCAGCTTTTCCGGCGGAAGCGGGCGGCGAACATTGCGTCGCAATTACCGTCCCACGGAAAGACCTGGACGGTGCCGTCAGTCTTTTCTCCGTTCATCGGATTGGTGAAACTTTCCAGCGCGTATTCCGGATTCTGCGCCAGAAATTGCTCGACTACTCCGGTATTTTCGCCGGCGAAGATTGAACAGGTGGCATAAACCAG
>CAIJKT010000409.1 GCA_903821255.1 uncultured Lentisphaeria bacterium
CAACGACCTGCCGCGGGTCATCGATGTGCAACACCGGTTGCCCATTCAGGCCTCGTCCGCGCAATTGGGAATGAACGCCGCAACCCCCGACATAATAATCCACGCCGGTCATGTTGAGAGTGGACACCACGTCATAGGCGCCGGATGGGAAATAGGCGATGGCCCCTTTGCCGTAAGGCGGCGGTAATAAATAAAGGTAGCAATAAAGAATGTAATCGATTATGATTGCGTCCAGTGAGTTATATTGAAGCGCTAAAGCAAAAGTTTAGTTCCGTTTGGCCCATACTTGATGAGCGTACACGCCGTATCATGGCAGCCAGTGAGGCTATTGGTTTGGGTTATGGTGGAGTTTCAATAGTTCGCCGCGCTTGTGGACTGTCCCGCAAAGCGATAGCTAAAGGCATAGTTGAAATTCAAGAAGGGGAAAGCCCTTCGGAGGGGCGGATTCGTCGTCCGGGTGGTGGACGCAAAAAGATCACAGTATCAGATCCCGATCTGCTGACAGCACTGGAATCCCTGATTGAGGGTGGAACACGAGGCGATCCGGAATCTCCTTTGCGGTGGATATGTAAAAGCACGCGAACCCTGGCCATGCAATTAACAAAACAACATCATCCAATAAGCTATGTCAAAGTGGCCCAAATTCTTCACGACCAACATTACAGTCTTCAAAGCAACCGCAAGACTGAGGAAGGGGAAGATCACCCCGACCGGGACGCACAATTCCGTCATATCAACAAATGCGTGAAAAACACCTTGGCGGCAGGATTGCCGGTTATTTCCGTGGACACCAAGAAAAAGGAACTCGTTGGCAACTACGATAATGCAGGCCAGCAATGGCTTCCAACCAAGCAACCGCGCAAAGTCAGCGGGCATGACTTCCCAGATCCTGAGGTGCCACGAGCGTATCCCTATGGCATTTATGATTTGGGACGAAACGCAGGGTTTGTAAACGTCGGCACAGACCATGACACTGGAGCATTTGCGGTTGCATCGATTCGCGGATGGTGGCGCTTTGAAGGTCGGCATCTTTATCCCAAAGCCGGCCAGATTGTCATCACAGCTGACGGCGGCGGTAGTAATGGGTCGCGGTTGCGACTGTGGAAATTGGAACTGCAAAAGTTTGCGGATGAAACAGGACTGTCGCTTTCAATTTGTCATTTTCCACCGGGCACCAGCAAGTGGAACAAGATCGAGCACCGGCTTTTTTCATTCATTTCATCGAACTGGCGGGGTGAACCTCTGCGTGATTACGAAACCATTGTGAACCTAATAGCAAAAACAACTACGGCCAAAGGATTGAAAGTCACGTGCCGCTTAGATCGTCGAAAATACCCCATAGGTAGAAGAGTCTCGGATCAGGAGATGAAGCGGGTGAACCTGCAACGTAATAAGTTTCATGGCGACTGGAACTATATTATCGAACCGTCTTCGAATGTTTAAGATGATACCTTTATTTATTACCGCCGCCTAAAGTAATTTCAAAAAAAATGGAATCCAAAAACCAGTTCATGATGACTGCAACAGCGTTAAAAGCATATTCTTATGGATTGGCCGCCGAGCAACCGACTGCGGAAGGCTGGCCGGGGCCATCGCATCGTTCCGCTCGCCGGACTGAGTCTATGCTACAGATTACGACGAGATCATCCTCCCGGGTTTTGATTCCATCTGGTATTTAGGTCATGGTTTTCACCACGCAGATTTTCGTCTTTTACTTTCTGCCGCTGTTTCTGCTG
>CAIJKT010000410.1 GCA_903821255.1 uncultured Lentisphaeria bacterium
AACAATCAAGTATCTATATATAGTAAAATTGTCAACCGGAACGGGGACAATAAGTTCAAATAATGCGGGAATATTGTAACTATGACCGGCTTCGAGGACAGCGACTGTTTCTCCTAAAGTATACAAACGTTACTACGGCCACTACTCCCCCGGCCTGTGCCGTTTTAATAAAAACTGCGCTTCTTTATTTATTTGAGTGAAAGCGCAATATTTTACCCTTCTTGACAAACTTTTACAGCTTGATATCATTGACAGACATCTGATATTAGGTTATAATTAGGATATTAGATGGTTGCATTGGATGCCTTACAATAGAGGGATGAGCAATGAATGATTTAGGGTTCGCTCCGAAGCATATGCTGATTGCGGATAAAATCAGAGAAAGCATCGTATCGGGAAAGCTTGCTGTCGGCAGCCGGCTGATGCCCGATACCGAACTAGCCAGTCTCTACAAGGTCAACAAGAAAACTGTAGCCAACGGCATGGCGGGACTGGTTGCGGAAGGACTCATATCACGTTCCCCCGGACGCGGATCAATCGTAATCAAGCAGAATATAACCGCACGGACGACCCGTAAAGCGGTAGGACTAGTGATGTTGAGTCAGGGTGATGTGTACGGGAATATTGCAGAAGTAATTGTAGAGTCGCTGATAAAGCGCGGTCTGTATCCGGTACTGATTAATAACACAATTTTCTCCAACGCTATCTCCGCTATCAGCTCCAGACACCTGTATACTCTTATCGAAAGCATACTGATGGACGATCCTTCAGGTCTTATTATTGACGGCGATGAGTCAGTCCCTTTTACATTGCTCGAACGTAATATCGGACGCTGCAAAAACATCGTGTTCATCAATCGTTATCAGGCATTAAAAAGGATCGACGGCGCCAGGTACGTCCTGACGGACTACGAGGAAGGCGGGCGTATCATGGCCAGGCATCTTATTAAAACGGGGCATCAGAGAATCACTTTCTTCCCTAATAAAGAAGGCACAAAAATAGGTTATGCGGGTTCTCCGCAGCAGCAGATATTGGCGGGAATCAAAGAGGTGTGCTCCGCTGAAAAAGTCGAATTCAATAATCAGATTACCGAAAGATTGATGGCTGGCGAGGCGCTGGAAAATGTCTGCGCCGGATTTATGACCGGGAAACAGCGACCTACCGGCGCGGGGGCGATATCTGATTCAGCTATTTTTCACAATATTCACCCGGCATTGACAAAGATTGGCTTGAATATCCCTGAAGATATTTCCATGGTTGGATTTTTCAATACCCCATGGAGTGAGAAATTTACTCCTCCTCTTACTACTGTCTCCATAAATGAAACGGCAATGGCGAAACTGGCGGTGCAGATGTTGACTGATGAAATAAGCGAAATGGAAATCAAGATAAAACCGGAACTGGTGGAGCGAAATTCTGTAGTCAGGCGGTAACCGGAGATGGTTCGGGACAATGTCCCGAGTCAGTGAGTTATGGTAAAACGTCAAACTGCGGTTCGGCGGCAAGGCTAAAAAAGCATGAAAACTTCAGTATCTATAACGTTGATATTTTAAACAAAACAGGAGGTGCAGTTAATGAAAACAACAATGCTCCAGAAAACAATCCGGAAACCGGAGACTGAAACGAAGGCGAATAAAGTTTGTAAGTCGTTGAATTTCACGCTTATTGAACTCCTGGTGGTGATAGCTATCATCGCAATTTTGGCCTCAATGTTACTGCCGGCACTGAATAAAGCCCGCGAAATGGCCAACAGCGCAAAATGTCAAAACAACCTGAAACAGATAGGCCTTGGTCTGCTTTTCTACTCCAATGATTACAATAATTGGGGACTGGGAGATGGAAATAACTATTTTGGGCTTCCCGCAAAAGTAAACTGGCCGAGTTTACTCGCGAGAAAAACAACGACCATAACTTGGGGGCTGAGTTACCTTGACTGGTACTATTCGACTGTTAAAATGCCGTCTGGAATTTTTGCATGTTCTACCGAGAAAAATCCAGTAACCACTGCTGGTTGCCCATCGATCAACTTTGGAATCAACCAGCGTCTAATGAAACCCACTGGCAAATGGAATAAGGATACCACCAAGGGCCTTTTCAAAATAGATTCGCCTAAATGTCCATCACGACTCTTATATGTCTCTGACTGTCAAGTAAACATCCAGATTGTGGGAAATGCACAAGGCGCGACAGCAGAACCATCCAGGCGGCATAATCGGAGTACAAATGCACTTTTTGTTGACGGCCATGTCAGCAATTTGAAATACTCCGACCTGCCATGGGCGAATGACACCACATGCGACATTTTTTACCCCTGGTCCGGCCTGTGAAAAATGGTTGAAGACAATATATCTGCCGGTTATCCCAAATGACCAGTATTTATGTAATTAGCGCAATAAACAATAAAAGTATAGGAAGCGGAATGAATATAAAACTTCTAGCGATATCAGTGGTAGTAATAATTGCCGCACATGTACTTGCTCAAGATACAACCAATAATGACGCTGCATATGCAGATGATTTTTCAAAGCAAAACATATGGTCTAACTGGAAGTCTAAATCATCAGCCGGAGAATTTTTGTTTAACAAGAATGAAGGCCATGACGGCAAAGGGGCGATGGAAATAGCCATTGGCAAAGATTGCCCTGCCGATGCCAGCTTCTGTTTCGTGAAATATTTCCCGGCGGTATCCGGTAAAACTTATAACGCTATTGTCTGGGTCAAGGCGGAAGGTGTCACGCCGTCCGGCGAAATCTCCTTGGCATTCCAGGGCAAGGATGCCAATAAGATTTTCTTGGGAACGCCAGTCATATCGAGCATGATACTCGGGTCGGTGATTGGCGAAGGCTGGCAGCGCCGGATATTAACCTTCACTGTTCCATCTGACGGAGCATGGTCTAAAACCGGTTTCTTACTCTGTACCTTAGGCATAAGCAAAGCTTCACAAGGCAAAGTCTATTTCGATGATTTCAGTTTCTTTCAAAACAAATAACAACAACATTGCAGGGAGAATTCAATGAGCAGCGGAACGGTCAAGTCGGGAATATTTTTTACTTTGTCAGTTATATTCAGGTGTTTTTTTCTGAGCTCTTTAGTATTGCCGTTATCCATCGTGGCGGCGGTGAATGAATACCGACAGCTTCCGTTGGCAGATAAGATAAAGGATAAAGATCTGACGTTCTGTGCTACATTCGATAATTTCTCCGTCAATGCTGATTTTGCCAAAGGCAATCCCAACTCCATCTCCCTGCCGAACCTTGCGCTCGGCTTGCGCGGCGTTCTTGGCTTCGATGGCAGTAACGCTTTCCGTCCGGAAGCTGACGAGGATCTGAAGTTTGATGTCACTGGTAATGTGCTGCCGCATCGCGGCACAATCATCATGTGGGTGAACGCACTCGATTATTCCCCTTCAGATGAATTGACCAATGGTAAAAAACGCGGCAATATCGCATTGCTCCACATGATGTTCAAACAGGGTATGCGGAAAGTGGAGTATCAACTTTATGAATTTGGCGATAATGTTTATTTTGACTGGCGCAGTTCCGAACCGCCGCATGATTATGGACAAGTTGGGCGGGTTCAGTTATCCAGGAAGGGGATAAAACAGAAACAATGGCACCAACTGGCAGTAACTTATGATGAGCGTAAAATCGCGATCTATCTTAACGGAATTTTAGGTGCAGAAACAGTTCTGCCAGAAAAAGTATCGAAAACCCTTGATCTTCAGCCTGACTCAAAATTGTCATTTTTGGGTATTAAAAGCCGTTTCTATGAAGATAAACACTTTTGGGGTGTTGCGATTGATGATGTGAAAGTCTATTCACGAGTATTATCTGCTCTTGAAATCAAAAATCAATATCAGAAATTACTGCTCAATCAAAGCGCTGCCAATATACAGTCTTTCGATGTCAAGCTGAACGGAGTTGATGAAGGAAAAGCGGGAAAACTCGACCAGCTTGAAGCTGAATTCGATTTTTCAGTATTGCCCGACGCAGACAGGAAACTGCTCGACGCAGGGAAGCTTGAAATAGCCTATAAGCTAACCGGGCCTGGCGGGTTCAGCAATGCCGGAACCTGGACCATGCAGCAACAAACCGAATGCCGCCGCATATCCGGAATCGGCATACCTGGTCAATATCGTCTGGAAGCCGCGCTGAAATTATCCGATGGCAAAACGGAGAAAAACAGCGCCGGCATTGATGT
>CAIJKT010000411.1 GCA_903821255.1 uncultured Lentisphaeria bacterium
CAGATGCGGGAAGGCATGAAGCTGCTGCGCGGCAAACTGCTCCTGGTCATCAAGACCATGGCCGGCGTTGTCGAGCAGTACAAAGATATGCCGACGCTGGGTTTCACCCACTACCAGCCCGCGCAACTGACCACCGTCGGCAAGCGTTTTTCGCTCTATCTGCAGGACCTGGTGATGGACTATGAGCGGCTGGAGCATGAAATCGACCACCTGCCGTTCCGCAGCGTCAAGGGCACCACCGGCACTCAGGCCAGCTTCCTGGAACTGTTCAACGGCGACCATGAGAAAGTCAAAGAACTGGAACGCCGCGTCGCGGTGAAAATGGGCTTCGGCAACGTCATTGACGTCAGCGGCCAGACCTACACCCGGAAGATCGACTATTTCGTAATGACGGTGCTTTCCGGCATCGCCCAGTCGGCCTACAAACTGGCCGGCGACATCCGGCTGCTGGCCAATCTCCGGGAAATCGAAGAGCCGTTCGGCAAGAAGCAGGTCGGCTCCAGCGCCATGGCTTACAAACGCAATCCGATGCGCAGCGAACGCGTCTGTTCGCTGGCCCGGTATGTCATCTCCCTGCCCGTCAACGCCGCCAATACTCACGCCGCGCAATGGTTCGAGCGCACCCTTGACGACTCCGCCATCCGCCGCCTCGTGCTGCCGGAAGGCTTCCTGGCGGTGGACGTGATCCTGTCGCTCCTCAACGACATCTGTTCCGGCATCCAGGTATGGCCGAACGTGATCGCCCGCCGCGTCGCCGCGGAACTGCCGTTCATGGCTACTGAAAATATCATGATGGAAGCCGTGAAAGCAGGCGGCAACCGTCAGTATCTGCACGAGGCGATCCGCACTCATTCCATGGAGGCCGCCAGAATGATCAAGGAGGAAGGCAAAGAAAACGATCTGCTGGCAAGGCTGAAAGCCGACCCGCTGTTCGCATCGGTCGCCGCCCACATCGACGAACTGGTCAATCCCAGGGCGTTCATCGGCCGCGCCCCCGAGCAGGCCGGCGAGTTCCTGCAAAATAAAGTTTACCCGATCCTGAACAAACACGCCGCGGAACTGAACAAACCCAAAGCCGACAGCGTTTCAGTGTAGGGTGTGCGTCAGCGCAACGGCATCTGCTTGAACGGTTTAAGTTTGCTCAAAACCTTAAATATTCCGGGCAGCGGCGTCTCTATTGACTTGAGGACTGCCGGATTATCCAAAGGCGACATGACGAACGTGCAAACACCGCGTTCGCCGGATGGCTGCGCAACCGCTTCAACCGCCCAGTTCAGGGTAATAAGCCTGCCGTTAAAGCTGTAAGGCGCCGCGGGAACCGCAAACTGGAACGACTGCCTGCCGCCGAGGCCGGAAACCTCTAACTCGATACTGTTGACAATTTCGGTATCCGGCGTCCCCTGACCAGCGGTAAACCAGAAAAGATTGACAATGATCTTTTTGGGAAGCTTCTGAAAGTCCCATGTCACCTCGCCCCGGATTTCTTCACCCGGCAGGAACTTGGCTTTGTCGTCTTTGATTTTGATGCTTACAATGTTCATAACCGCCTCCTGTCAATGCCGGACGGCATTACATTGACCGCGTATTCATAGTTCAAGTCAGGGAAGAACCGCTTTTTACCCTTCAGCGTCAGCCGCCAGATGATTTTATTGCTGTCGGCATCAAATGTGTGCATTGACTCGCGCGGTACCGTGAACGCGGCACCGCCGGCCGTGATCTCACGCCGGTCAACTGTATCAGCGATGCTGATCTGTTCAAATACGCTTTTGGCGATGGTGTTATTGTTCCCTGATCTGCTCTTTGCCTCTTCATACCCCTCCAGCGTTATTTCCAGACGGGTTATCGAGCGGTAATCGGGAATTTCCCAGGACAGCGCGGCCTTCCCGCCCAGCGCCGGACTTGCCGGATCAAGTTTAAGCACTGGCCGGGGATTGAACGCTTGCAGCAGCGTGTGCAATACCAGGACAATCAGCAGCAGGCCGACCAGCACAAAAGGAATCATGAAAAATGACAGGAACCATTCCACATTATTCGTGCTCCAGCTTTTACCCGCCTGAAACACAAATACCGACACAATGGCATTCCAGAATATGGCCGCGATTGTTATCCCGGCAAGCGTTTTCAGAGGAGTGGAGACCGGCCGCAGGACAGATTCACCGACGCCGTCATATTTGAGAACAAAATCTCCCCCGCACTTCGCCGGCTGCTCGTAAACATGGACTTTTACTTTCTTCCCGTATCTTAAAGTTCCGATTATTCCGCCGAATCCGACCAGGGCGAATACTGCCGGAATCAGGCCGAACCACAATTCAGGACGGAAATTTCTGGACAATACCGCTTCATCCGGGTTATCCGGGTTGACATAACAGAATGTCTTTCTGCCTGCAAAATAACTTCCGGCAATCCGGGCGCTGGAATCATAACCGCTGCTGGAACCGCTGATAAAATCGTATTTGTCACCAATATGGGCAATACCCTGATATTGATAGCGGAAAATCACCTCGGCGCTGTAGGTCGTGCTTTTGCCTGAGCTGGACGCCACCCGGCTTGATTCAATCACACACGGCACCTGCGGCCAATTCGCGGAAAGCCATATCTTCAATACCGGCTTTATAAACGTAAAATACCCCGCAAACACGCCAACCAGCAGGAATATCCCGAAAAAGACACAAAGTGCATAACGTCCGGAACGACCGGACTTCAGCGGTTGCGGAACCGCGGCGGTATTACTGTTTAGCGCCGCCAGCTTCTTCTTTTTCCAGGTAAAATAGATACCGCCAATGCCGACGGCGACAAAAATCAACGGGATAATCATAAACGGCAGCATGTCCCATTTTACCTTGCGCACCAGCACCGCGTCCGAGGGATTGGACGGGTTCACATAACAGTTTGCGTCACGGCCCGGCGGATAATCCCGGCTTAACTGCAATATCTTTTTGTATTCACCTTCAGAAGAACTAAATGATAATCTTGCCGCGGAATAAGTGCGCCCGTTATAGACATAGCTGTATTCCACTTTATAGCTGTATTTGCTGCCGGAATGTTTCGGATAGACTATTTCACCCGTCACAATCCGGCATGGAGTTTCCGTCCAGGACTGCGCCGCCGCTCCCTGGACAAACGTATAAGCCATGAACCCGATGAACATCATCCCGAACATCGCAAACATCACCATAAACAGCGATGTCCCGATTTTACCCGGAACGCCGCCGCTATTATTATTCTGTAACATGATCGACATTCATACGCCTTTATTGCAGTTATATTTTCATAATTATAAAAACAGATTATTATACCATCCGGGATGCTGAATTCAACCCCCTGTCAAAATTCTGCACGTCCCTCTCCAGTTCTGAACACACATCCTGCGCCAGCAAAAAACCGGACAGCCGTCCGATTCCGGAGACAATAGAG
>CAIJKT010000412.1 GCA_903821255.1 uncultured Lentisphaeria bacterium
AATAATGGCGTTTGAACGCGGCGGAATGTTCTTTTTCTTCAACTTCAGCCCGTCTGAATCATACACCGATTACCCGGTGGAAGTCCTGCCGGGTGAGTATGTCCTGGAGCTGGATACCGACTCCCCGGATTTCGGCGGCCACGCCCGCCTCACCCCCGGACAGCATTATTTTACGATCCCCGAACAGCACGGCAGGGAAATCCGCAGCATGCTGAAGCTGTATCTCCCTTCCCGCAGCGCCGTCGTCCTCAGAAAAATCTGACTCCCGCAAGGCGTAATGCCGGACGATAAACTTGCTTGCATTCTGCCTGCGATTCCCCCCCGATAGAGACAGTTTGCATGGCATGATTTATTTCATTAAATGCGCTGAACAATGTGACTTTCCTCTGTCATCGCGCTGCAACCTTACTTGAAAAATAGCGATTTAACAGCTATAATCTTATTGTTAAACAAGGAGTCCGGATTATGCCTATGACATTGGCACAAATTGAAAACGAAGCATTGACTTTACCTGAAAGCCAGCAACTTGATCTGGTTGATTTTCTACTGGTCAAATGCAATGACCGGCAAATACAGGAAGCCTGGGCGGAAGAGGCCGAAGCCCGTTGTCGCGCGATTGATGAAGGCCGTATGTCAACGATCTCTCATGACGACGTGATGAAAGAAATGCGGGCCAGGCGCAAGGGCGCTTCGCGATGAAGAAACTCGTATGGGCGGAGTTGGCCCGTCGCGAACTTGAATCCGCCGCGGATCATTATTTTAATCTTGAACCCGGGCTGGACGATAGATTTCTGGATGATACCGGCAGTACAATCAGCAGAATTAGAAAATCCCCTCTCACATGGAAACGCAACAGCGCTTCAACGCGCTCCATAAACCTTTCGCTCTTTCCTTATAGCATTATATACAGGGAATGTGATGCGGTTATACAAATAATCGCGATAACCCACCAGCGGCAAAAACCTTTCTACTGGATAGACCGGCTGGAAAAATAACTGTCAGCCGCAGTACCGTCGTCCTCAGAAAAATCTGACTCTCCGACAAAAAAACTTCGCAGGAGATATGATCCACCGGCGGGCCGGTGGATCTCAGGTTACGACTGTCAACTGGCCAGCAAGCCATTATTTTTCTTCAGCGGATCGCCGCCGCTGGTCTCCGCACTGCCGGTCAACGTGCCGGCTGCGCCGATAATTCGCAGGCTGCCGGGCTGGGTAAGATTGAAATTCAGGTCATACTCGGTCGCGGCGGTTCCCGCCAGCATCACCTTTACATAATAGATGCCTGCATCCACATTCCCGGCGCCGCTGTCTATTGACTCTGGATTCAGTCCGGGTTGAGTCGAAGACTCCACCAGTTTATGTTTGGAGTCATAGATATAAAGATTGACGTTTGAAGCAAATCCACTCAAACCGCCGGCTGCGGTTGCGCCGTCCGCCAGCGCTTCAAATTTGTAATAATCCTCCTTGTTGCCTGACCCCACCCAGCCATGAATCGTTCCATCGGAAGTGAGTTCGACGGCGGTGGCAAAGGAGCTGCCGGCGGTTTCTTCCAGAAAATAATTGCTCAGCGTGTAAGGTGTATTGCTGACGGTACCTTTACCGCCGTCGGCGGGCGCGACTTTAACGAAATAATCACCGGCAGCCAAAGCCGTGGAGATTGCTTCATCGGCATTTTTTCTGTTAGCGGATGTTTTCAGTACCTTGCCCTTGTTATCCAGCAGCGTCAGGTTGGCATCGCCGCTTAAACCGGTCAGATTCAGGTTCAAAGCGCCGGCGCCGGCCAGCGTCAGTTGATAGTAGTCCGCCGGATCGCCGAAACCAACCCAGCCCTGGAGTTCGACCGTAACCTTGTCGGCGAGTCCGCCAATGTAACTCGCCCCGGATGGAACATTGTCGAGTTTATCTTCCGGGTAATAATCAACCATATTGCTCAGCGTGTAATGGGTGTTATTGATGGTGCCTTTGCCGCCGTCGGCGGGCGCAACCTTAACGAAATAATCACCGGCCAGCAACGCCGTGGAGATTGCTTCAGAGTCAAATTTTCTGTTAGCGGATGTTTTCAGTACCTTGCCTTTGTTATCCAGCAGCGTCAGGTTGGCATCGCTGCTCAAGCCGGTCAGATTCAGGTTCAGCGTTCCATTATTGGCCAGTGTCAGTTGATAGTAGTCCGCCGGATCGCCGAAACCCACCCAGCCGGGGAGTTCGACAATAACCTTGTCGGCGAGTTCCCCGATGACAGCCGCCCCGGCTTGAGTGTTGCCGACGGTATCTTCAGGAAAATAGGAACCGGAGACATTGAGCGCATAGTCAGTATTGGCAATGCCTTTACCCTTATCCGCGGAATCAACCGCCGCATACCAGGTACCGGCGGTCAGCAGCACATCGTCAATGCCCGCCGTGCCGTCTTTCTTCATCGTCACGCTCTTGAACTGAGCCAGCTTGCCTTTGCTTAAGCTGTACAGCGTAAGTTTCGCGCTGGCGCCGGCGCCGCCGCCCAATGCAAAGTCAAATGAACCGGCCTTGGTGGTGGTGAACTGGTAGTAATTGGTCGCATCCCCGAACCCGACCCAGCCGGCATCGGAGCCGGAACCGGCATCGTCGAGGGCCAGCGCTGCGGCCTTCTGATAGGTGTTGTTGTCGGTGGCGTCCGGAAAATAAATCAAGGTCTTGTTCAGCGTGTAAGGGGTGTTGTTGGCGGCGCTTTTGCCGCTGTCGGCAGGCGCTACTTTAACGTAATAATCGCCGCCATACAGCAACAGATCAGCGATATTTTCATCTGCGTGACCTTTCCTGCTTGACGTTTTCAACTGCTTGCCCTTGCCGTCATACAGCGTCAGGTTCGCATCACCGCTCAACCCGGCCAGGGTCAAGCTCAGCTTTCCGGCACCGCCCAGCGTCAGTTTATAGTAGTCTGCGGGGTCGCCCAGTCCAACCCAACCCGTAGTTGACGGAGCGGAAAACAACAGTGCGCCATTGATATTTCCGGGCAGATCGCTGATAAAGCTGGAACCAATGGCCCATGCGCTATAGTTTCCGGCATTGTCCTGAGTGCGGAC
>CAIJKT010000413.1 GCA_903821255.1 uncultured Lentisphaeria bacterium
AAAGTCGAGAATCAATTGAATGTCAAATTGAAATCCGGACCGCGCGGTTTATTTCAATATGTCCCGGCAGGACTGGATATTCGCTGGATGCTTGACTTAGGCGCAGCAGACGGTGCCATAACCAGGGCGGCACTGGATTCATTTCCTGACTGCAAGGTGGTTTGTTTTGAACCGGTCAGCGCGACTTTCGAGCAACTTAAAAGCAATCTGGCAAGATATGGCGGCAGGGTTGTATTTTACAACCTTGCTGTTGGTGATTATTCCGGTAAGGCGGAGATTAATATTACATCGTCTAAATATGCCAATTCGTTGAAAATCAAGTCTGAATTATATAGTCAGACCAATCCTCAAATTAAAGAAATCGGCAAAGAAGAAATTACCGTTGTCTCCCTTGACAGCATGCTGGACAAAATGCCCGTCGTCGATTTCGACCTGGTCAAAATAGATGTGGAGGGGTTTGAACAGCAGGTATTGCGCGGGGGAAATATTTTTTTCAGAAACCATGTAGATACGGTAATTATAGAGGTTTCGCTGGCAAGAGATGATTCATGGGAGCATCAAAGTTATCTTGATATATTCAGTATCCTTAATGAATATGGGTTCAGGCTGGTGAATGTTTATGATGTAGAAAATTCAACCCGCAGTCGAACCTCAAAAAATCTGATGCTGTCACAAATGGACTGTGTATTCCGGCATATATCCAAACTTAAGTAAGGCATGGCGGCAGCGTAAATGTTTAAAGTTTTTATTCAAAAATTAAGTATAGATATTATCTTTAAGAGCCTGCTTTTCATAATCGCCATTTTTATTGGCGGCTATTCCATTAAAGTGCTGGGGCTTCAGCAACTTGGGATTATTCAGGCAATCCAGGCTGCTTTCGTGTTTTTTCAATGCATGATTGGGATCAATATTTTTAATAACGCAATCATTAACTTCACTGCCGAGAAACAGCAACGTGGTCCGAGTACTGATATTTCCAGTATCATAAATACCTGCAATGCAATAATAATTTGTTACACCTCTTTATTTTGTCTCATTGCCGGCGCATTATCCTGCTTCGGTTGGCTTAAAGAATACTTTGCGGAAAGCATTTTTTTTATTTTACTAGTAGGTTTAATTCAGATGTTAAACGGGCTTGCAATGATCTACCAGTCATTTGCAACAGGTTTGGGAAAACTTGTTACTGTCGGAGTGCTTGACGGTATTTTCAGTATGGCAAATTCTTTGATGGTGTTCGTTGCTTTGGTTTTTTGGGGAAACATCTGGGTTTATCTTTGTTCGCAAGGTGTTATAAGTTTGTTGCGGGTTATTTTCTATTCAGGATTTTGTTCTAAAAAGTACCATTATCACATGAATGCCTCGTTAAGCTGGAAATTACTGAAGACAATGCCGTTATTTTGCCGCAGTGCTTACATTGGTTCGCTGACACAATTATTCAATTGTTGTGCGGATACAATTTTTGTTGGCATTACGGGTGGTTTTAGTGCCGTACCGATATATACGATGTCCCAAAACATATTATTCGGCATACATTCTCTGGTTTGCAATACAGCGGGTAATGTTTTTCCTTTGTTGTCTGGACGGGGGGAGTTGGCAATTGTTACCTTGCGGAATATTCGTTATAAACTGTTTTGGGGGATTTCCAGAATGAGTTTGCTGCTCTATAGTTTCGCCGCTATATTTGTTCCAGTGGCAATGTCAAAACTTGTGAATCATGATTTTGGCAGGGATTTAAGATTTTTCATGTTTTTTGCCGGCTTGATGGGGCTGGGGATGATGTTTGCCGCTTATGCCTCTACTCCGTTGCTTGTTTTGAAAAAAGTCAGGACTGTGGCTATCGGCGATTGGATAACAACCATCGGAGTATTCCTCCTTACGCTGCTGCTTGGTTATTTTTTCGCGGCAGCCGGAGTTGTCATTGCTAGAACATTCTTCGTCATTTCCGGAATATATTATCTGTACCGCCTCAATCTGTTTCTTGGAGTAAGCCAGAGAAAATTGTTCGAAATAGTGCCAGTACTTGTTGAATATGCATTGTTTGGCGCACTATCTATATTTGTGTTAAATATTAATTCTGAAATAATTATTCAATCCGCCATCGGATTGACCATTTTTGCAGTTATGCATTTGGGTCTTTTAATAATTCAACTATATAGTAAGGATGGCACTGAAATAAGATCGTTATTCTCACTGTTCTACAATACCATAAAAAATAAATAATAGGGTTAAAATGCATATAAAAGAAATAGTACAGAAAGCGTATCTCCACTTACAAGCTGTTTACAGATGGTTCTTTGTTGAACATAGAGGGCTTGTAGAAAAAATAGTTTCACGCAGAGAATACATGTTATACCAGCGTGCAGGAAAACTGAATCCTCCCGAGCATCAAGTAAAGCAAAGAAATATCAAATATTTAGCAAAACTGTATGACTGTACCATTCTTGTTGAAACCGGAACATTCAAAGGTGATATGGTCGAAGCAATGAAAGACAATTTTGATACAATTTACTCCATCGAATTAGATAACAAACTTTATATTACAGCAAAAAACCGCTTTGCAGAATCATCTCACATCCATATAATCCATGGTGACAGCACAGAGGAACTGCCGCGGATAATGGAGAAAATCAACATGCGCACAATATTCTGGCTGGATGGGCATTACTGCGGTGATAATACCAGTAAAGGCATTAAGTTGACGCCGATCCTGGAGGAATTAAAAACAATTTTTGCCGGCCTGGATTATGGACATGTTATTCTGATTGATGACGCACGGTTGTTCAACGGGACCAATGACTATCCGACGTTTCCAGAGTTAATCACATTTTTAAAAGAGAATAAACCTGATGTGCTTATATCTGTTGAAGATGATGCCATACGGCTTGCGCCAGGCTTAAGATAAACAATCATGAAAATATTATTTAGTAATTCGCATAATGGGAAATGTAAAGTCAAGCAAAAATGGCGAATCCGGCATATCTGTAGCGGCTTGATCTACGTCATTTTTTTGCCACAATCCAAGTAACGATAGGCCACAAAGGATCATTTTTGACTGCCAGCTGGTGCAGAGGATGCCACTTCGCGTTTGGGACTCCGGCGAATCGGATGCCATCGCGGATTACAGACCAGACTTGAAAATTCCCCCATCCGCCGACGTCAATGATTTCTGACCAGTTTCGATGGAGCAGAGATAGCGCATCCGGGGAGAAGCGCCAGAAGTCCTTGGGTTCTAGATGGATTGGATTTATGAAGCAGGTTGTGTGGATAGCAATGCCTCCAGGACGGAGCACCCGATAGCACTCATCTATGGCATTCTGAGGATTCCCATCAATGTGTTCAAGCACTTGGTCTGAGAGGACGTAATCAAAAGAAGCGTCCGGGAAGCTAAGATCCAAGATATTGTGTTCAGGATAATCTGCTGAGATAATCTCAATTGGCTGAATACCTAATAATTCGATCAAATTGGCCGAATGACTGATTGATAGAACGCGTCCGCTCTTATTTTGCAATCTGGCACCAATTGAATGGAGTCGGTCATACATGTAGTAACGTGTAATGTGAGGACCGCGAGAAAGACCTATCATTGAAGATAGCCATATAAATTTGCGAAGTTTTCTATATATATTCATAATTTCCCGGGTTCCCCAAGCTGGAAGTTCAGAGTTCTCTTTTTAAGCCTGACAAATTGGTGCGGCATTTCATGTATAACATCCAAATTTAAATATAAGAGCACTTTCATAAAGATCAACAAAAAATTAATAAAAATAATGCCTCATATTGTTTATTGAGTTATATAGTGTCATATTGTAAAAATATTCAGTAATGCGAGTTATTTGAGATTGCGGAAGAAAACTTAGCACTACGAAAATATTGTAATTTCAAAACAATCAGTTAAAAAAATCAATCAGAGATGTTAATATGTCTTTTTATGTAGGAATGTATGCAGAGGAAGAGGATTGCAACCAACAATATTCTGGAGTTTAGCTTATGATACGAAAAATAATGTCAAAAATTTGCCAGTGGCTGAAATGGCCCTGCGAAATGATTGAACTATCGCGGGAAAACAATTGGGCGTTTATTTTTAACAATACCATAGCAGACAGTTGCTGGCTGAGGAATAAGAGTTTCTCGCCGGGGCGCTGGGCCAGTAATTATTCTTTTCTTTACATTCTGTACCGGGTGTTGAATGACGTCAAGCCGCAAGCAATCATTGAATTCGGCTTAGGACAGACGACACGCATGATTGTTCAATATGGCAAGAGTTTCAATGTTAATCCACTTACTATTGAACATGATGAAAGATGGAGCAATTATTTTTGCCAGGCCACGGAATTATCAGGGGAAGGATTAATAGTCCATCTGGACTTGGAGGAACGATATTATAAAGGGTTTAAAACGACAGCATATAGCGGACTGCAAGACGTGGCGGAAAATAAGAAATATGATTTGATTGTGCTTGACGGCCCGTTTGCCTCCGACCGTTTCTCCCGTATTCAAATTCTTGATTTGATTCCCGATCACCTTGCAGATTCTTTTTGCATTATTATTGACGATTTTGATCGCCGGGGCGAGAAGGATACAGTTAAAGAGGTTAAGCGTATCCTGGCGGAACGGAAGATTAATTTTGTCTGCGGGTATTATGCCGGAACAAAGGCTCAGCAGTTGATTTGTTCTCCCGATTGGGGTTTCTTGACTGGGCTTTAGAAAGGATAATGATTGATGAAAATCATTCTTAGTTCCGATGAAAAGTATCTTCCTCATGCAGCGGCATTGATCAAGTCAATTTATGCAAATACTGCCGCTGAAGTTGAAATCAATTTTTTGTACCTTGATTTGATGCCGGAAAGCATCGAAAAGTTGCGTCGTTTTGTTGTGGAATGCAACGGCTGCATTAAATTTATTCCAGTAGATATTTCTCCAATTGCAGGATTTCCGGCTCGAGGACATATTTCTCTTTCCGCCTATTTGAGAATGCTGGCCCCGTTATATGTCGAGTCCGATCAGGCAGTCTATCTTGATGTTGATACGATAGTCCTGGCCGATATCAGTACAATCATGGCTGGTATCCGGGATGATTATTACGTCTATGCAGTCGAGGAGCCGAACAGCGAGAAGTACCGACTGGGATTTCCCCCGGGAAAGCCGTATTTTAATTCCGGCTGCATGGTGATGAATCTGCGGCTGTGGCGAAGAGACAATCTGACGGATAAGTTGCTGGCGCGTTCTGCGCAATTTGGCTGGGAGCAGACGTATCACGATCAGGATACGATGAATTATGTATTGGACGGCAACTTCGGGCTGCTGCATCCCCGCTGGAATGTTCATCATGCCGTGGCTGACCGCAGATATTGGCCAAAATTCTCCTGTTATACGCAGGAACAACTGGAGGAAGCGATCAGCAAGCCAGGGATTGTGCATTTCAGCTTCGGCAAACCCTGGAATTATGGCTGCGAACATCGTTTCCGGCATTACTACCGTCAATACAGGAGTCAAACTCCCTGGGAATATTCTTCTCCGGCAGGGTTTACCTGGGAAAAGTTTTTTATATTTTACAAAAATCAAATCAGTCAAATGATTCCTGAATCCATTAAAAGAATTATTAGAAACAAAAAACGAGATGAATAATGAATAATGCGGTATTGCTGGTTACTTTTAATCGTCCGGATACAACGGCTGCGGTTTTTGATGCCATTCGTATGGCCCGGCCGCCACGCTTATATGTTGCCGCCGACGGGCCGCGTCCCGGCCGCGCTGGAGAAAAAGAGCTTTGCCGTCAGGCCCGCCAATGTATTGACCGTGTGGATTGGATGTGCGATGTCAAAACGTTGTTTCGAGAAGAAAATATGGGTTGCGGGCCAGCGGTAAGTTCCGCAATCGACTGGTTTTTTTCTTATGAGGAGCAGGGAATTATTCTGGAAGACGATTGTGTTGCCGGAAAAGATTTTTTCCCCTTCTGCGATGAAATGCTGGAGTATTATTTTCATGACACCCGCGTGATGCACATCAGCGGCAATAATTTTTTGCCGGAATCATTCCATTATGATGCTTCATATTATTTTTCCCGTTATCCATTGTCCTGGGGCTGGGCGACCTGGCGGAGGGCCTGGAATCATTACGATTTCAAGATGAAGAACTATCAATCGTTTAAACGGGAAAACATTATCGTCGACATTTTCCCAGGTGATAGCCGGACGCAGAAACGCTGGCTGGAGATTTTCGACTTAACGTATGCCGGAGACTCCAATTTCAATACATGGGATTTTCAGTGGGTTTATGCCAATTTCTGCCAGAACGGCCTATCCGTCACGCCGAGGGTAAACATGGTAAAAAATATTGGAGTCCAGAAATCCCATGATTCCAGTGACCGCATCATGTTGCTGGCCGCAGAGGAACTTGGCGCCATAATCCATCCCGAATTTATGCTGGCTGACTCTGCTGCCGACTCTTATATTTTTAAATTATGCCTAGCCAGGATTAATCTTCTTTCCAGAATTTTATCAAAATTGAACAAGAAGCTTTTCGGCAAAAGGTGCTATTGAGCGGTTGCTTAAATTAACGGCATAATTACAGTTGAATAAATAAAGATGCTGACAGGAAGATATAAACGATGAATAATATGTTGTCCAGCGGAAATCCACAAGGCCCGGTATTGCTTGTTGCTGCGCCGATAATGTACACTTTTCCTTTCTCTTTCGCTTATCTTGCGGGATATTTACAGCAGCATGGAGAAAATGTCCGGCTGTTATTCCGGAGTGTGCCGGCGGAGCAGTTGGCGCAGCAGATTATTAATCAGAAGCCGCTGCTGGTCGGCTTCGGCAATTTATATCCTGAACTGAAAGAGATAAAAGAGATTATTTCCATGCTGGACAGGGCCGGGAGAAATTTCCCCGTCATTATCGGCGGACAAATGGTTTCTCCGATTCCTGAATTCGCGGTAAAAACGACAGGGGCGGACATCGGGGCCATCGGCGAGGCGGAGATTACTCTGTTCAAGGTGGCGCAGGCTTTGCGCGAAGGAAAAGATGTCGCAACTGTGGCCGGACTTGCGATACGCAATGGCGACAATGTCGTATTGACGGGCGAAGGCGAGTATATCATGGATTTAAAAGATTTGCCTTCGATCCCGTTTGAGCTGTTTCCAGTCGATAGATGGCTTCCGGTTGGCCGCTGGTATGCGGCATTTGTCTCGCGTTCGCACTGGCGCTATGATGACCGGGTAATTCCGGTACACGGTGGACGCGGCTGTCCGTTCAAATGTAATTTCTGCTATCATCACAGCCAGTTCCGGATGCGCCCGATTGACGCTGTAATCGCAGAGACCGCATCAGCAATTGAACGTTTTGACGGCAACTTTCTGGATATATCCGACGATCTGGTGCTGAGCAGTCCCAAACGCGCCGAAGAATTGATTGCCGGATTAAAAAAACTGCCGCGTCCAGTGGAATATTATCTCTCCGCCCATTTTGACATTATTGCTCGAATGAGCGATTCGATGTTACAGGAACTAAGGGCATCCGGCTGCCGTACCGTCGGACCCGGTTACGAATCCGGCTCCGACCGCATTTTGAAGTTGATCGGCAAAAAATTTACTGCTGAAACGATCCTGACCCAAACTGAACGTTTGAAGAATGCCGGAATTAAAGCTATCGGGAATTTTATGATCGGACAGCACACGGAAACACTTGAAGACGCAGAAGCAACATTGGATTTGATGCGTAAAACGCTTGCGATTGATCCGGATATCGAATATACATTTTCCATTATGACGCCGTTTCCCGGCTCGCCGCTCTATGCACTTGCCAAAGAACAGGGATTGATTAAGGATGACCGGGATTTTTATGATAAATATTTTGAAGGCGGCGGAATCTTTGATTGGCGGCTGATCGCCAACCTTTCGGCAATGACAGACCGGCAAATATTTGATGGTTACGCAAGAATGCAGCATGAATACGGTATGATTAAAGATGCGGCGTTCGGACGCAGATTGCGCCGGATAACCTTTCTTAAAAAAGTGGCGGGACAAGTCAATTACCGGCTGGACAAATACATCTGGAGCAAGTCCTCGCATCTGAATATTTTCCGGAAGACTGGTGACACTTTGTGCGGCATGGCAATGCGGCCTTTGGAAAGAATAGAGCTTAAAATAAGGAATAAGTCGGTATGAAAGACAATTTTAAGCAATATATCCGTTCATGGATGCCGCCGGCGTTATTCCGTCTCAAAGCCGGGCTGACTTCTTCGGAAATCAGTTTCAAAGGCGATTTCCGGGAATGGAATGATGCATTGACCGGTTCAACCGGTTACGATGCCGGCGGGATATTGAAAAAGGCTGCCGCCGCAACGATGGCGGTAGTGTCAGAAAAAGCCGTGTTTGAACGCGATTCAGTGCTGTTCGATGAGATTCAATATTCCTGGCCGGTGCTGGCCGGACTGATGAAAGCGGCGGCGGATGATGGCGGACAGTTACGTGTATTGGATTTCGGCGGTGCTCTCGGCAGTTCGTACTATCAAAACCGGAAATTCATGGAAAAGTTGAAAGTGGTAAAATGGTGCATTGTCGAACAGAAAAATTTTGTTGAATGCGGCAAACGCGATTTTGAGACTGATGTGTTGAAGTTCTTCTCCTGTATTGAAGATGCGACCAAAAGTTGTAAATTTAACGTGATATTACTGTCGAGCGTGCTACCTTACCTGGAGCAACCTTACGACATTCTTGCCAGGATAATCGAACTTGGCGTCAGTACTGTGATAATAGACCGCACTCCCGTATTGCCTGGCAACGCTGACCGGCTTACCATTCAGAACATCCCCGGCACAATTTATCATGCCAGCTATCCGGCATGGTTTTTTTCGGAAAAGAAATTTTTGAATTTTATGGACAAAAAATATTCCATGCTGGTTAAATTTGATACGCTGGGCGGGGAAGTCAGACTAAAAACTCCAGTTGCTACGGCGAATACCCGAGGATATATTTTCAAATTGAAAGAAACGGAGTTGCGGAAAAATGAAAAAAGTTTTGAGTAAAATTTTTGAGCACCATGCACTGGCGGATAAACCGCCGGTATTGGTGGACATTGGCGCATCGACCGCGCTGCCGCCGCAATGGCGCGAAATTGCCGAATATTCGATTTGCATTGCCTTTGATCCTGACCGGCGGCAGATGGAATATATCGAGAATGAGCGCGGATTTAAAAAAATGTATATTTTCCCGGCGATAGTCCATGAATCCATTAACGGACAAACTGATTTTTACCTGACGGCATCGCCTGAATGTTCGAGTACGCTGCCACCGCGTTACGCGGAATTGAATGAGTATCTCTTCGCGCCCCTGTTCAAGCTGGAAAAGCAGGCAAAACTGGCGGCGGTAACATTGCCGGCAATATTGAAAGAGCTGAATCTGGATTATATTGACTGGTTCAAAACCGACTCCCAGGGAACTGATCTGCGGCTGTTCAGAAGCATTCCTGATACGGTTCGTCGCCGGACTCTTGCCGCTGAATTTGAACCGGGAATAATCGATGCGTATCAGGGAGAGGACAAGTTATGGGCGTTATTGTCTTTTATGGAGCAGGAACCGTTCTGGTGCAGCAGCTTTAAGCTGCTCGGCAGCCGCCGGATGTCTCCTGAGCTTGCAGACCGGTATTTTCCCGGCCTGCGCCGACGGCTGCTGCATACGGTATTGCAACCTGCGCCGGGATGGGCGGAAGTAACATTTCTCAATAATCTCTCAGGGCAGGATATGGGAATCCGGGAATATCTGCTGGGTTGGGTATTCGCTGCCGGCATGAGACAATACGGCGCTGCACTCCAGATTGCGGAAAATGGCATGGCGCTTTATAGTGATGTTTTATTCAAAGAATTGGCCGAGTATACCGTGAAATCAATCAACCGGGACTGTATATTCAGCTTGAAAGTGCCGGTAAAATGGTTGAAACGGCTGATGCGGCAGTTGGGAGTCACGGTAAAACCGGATTAATAACGGAAAGAACTGAAACATGGATACTTCAATTTCAATCAAGGTCAAAAACAGCGGTTATGTCGAACTTAAAAAAGTGATCGATGAACGGGACGGCGCTTTATGCATAATGGAAAGCATGCGCGATATTCCGTTTGACATAAAACGCGTTTATTATATCAATCATATTGAACACGGCGTCAGTATCCGCGGCAAACATGCCCACCGCACGTTATCACAGGTGATATTCTGCATCAACGGCAGTTTCATGTTGAGTCTGGATGACGGCACATGCAAGCAGGATGTGTTGATGTGGCGTGATAATGTCGGGGTTATACTTGGACCCGGACTCTGGCATACGATGCACAGTTTTTCCAGCGGCTGTCTGCTGATGGTGGTGGCCGGCGACTATTATAATGAACAGGATTATATCCGTGATTACGATGAATTCATGAAATTTGTAAAGGTGAAATGACAATGATTCCCCAATGCAGTCCGTTAGCTAATTATCAGGCGCATAAACCGGAGATTGATCGTGCCGTCCTCCAGACCATGGACAGCGGCTGGTATATTTTAGGCCGGGAAGTTGAGGCTTTTGAAAAGGAGTTTGCCGCGTGGAACGGTAGCGCCCTCTGTGTCAGTTGTGCCAACGGCACTGATGCGCTGGAATTGACTCTACGCGCATCGGGAATCGGTCATGGCGATCATGTGATCACCGTGGCGAATACTGCCGTAGCAACAATTTCAGCTATTGAACGGACAGGAGCGCAGCCGGTTTTTGCCGATATTAATCCGGAAACACTCACGATGTGTCCGGTTTCGCTCGATAAACTGCTTGGTCAAGGAAACGATAAGGTAAAGGCCGTGATCGCAGTACACCTTTTCGGGCATCCGTCCGCAATTAATAAGATCGGCGCTATTGTTGAAAAAAGCGGCAGAATTTTAATCGAAGACTGCGCACAAGCTCATGGTGCAGCCGTTAACGGGAAAAATGTCGGCTCATTCGGCGCGGCCGCGGCATTCAGCTTCTACCCCACCAAAAATCTCGGGGCACTGGGCGATGGCGGCGCAGTAGTTACCGATTCGCCGGAACTGGCCGAAAAGATACGGTGTCTCCGGCAGTACGGCTGGGAACAGCGTTACATCAGCAGTTATGCCGGAATCAACAGCCGCCTGGATGAAATTCAGGCGGCGGTATTGCGGGTAAAATTGAAATATCTGGATGAAGAAAACCGGAAACGGCAGGCATTGGCCGCAGTTTATGATGCCGGACTGGCTGAACTTACTGAACTGGCTACTCCGAAAGTGAGTCCTGGATGCAGCCATGTCTATCATCAATATGTGATATTGGCGGACAAACGAGACCAGCTTCAGGCTTTTCTCAAGGCGAACGGGGTCGGTACTGCAGTGCATTACCCGGAGGCGGTTCACCGCCAGCCGGCTTATATACGTTATGCCGGAACCGGCCTGCCGCATACAGAAGAGGTCAACCGGAAATTGTTAAGCCTGCCGATGTTTCCTGAGCTTGAACTTGAAGCCGCTGAACAAGTGGTTCAGATCATAAAGAAATTCTATTCATGAAATACTACTTCTGTACTTATTTTGACTCTTTTTATGTTTTTCAGGGGATGACCTTGTATCGTTCCATGAGTAAGCTGAACTTGGATTTTACTTTCTTTGTCGCGTGTCTGGATGACCGGGCCTATGACATCCTGACACGGCTGGAGGAACCGGATATTGTCCCGATCCGTTTGGCGGATATTGAGGCTTTCGACCCGGAATTTGCCGCAGCAGGGAACAACCGGAGCATCGTTGAATATTATTTTACGCTCAGCCCGGTATTGCCGCTCTATCTTTTTAATAAATTCCCTGAGATAGAGATTCTCGCCTATCTGGATTCCGATTTGTATTTTTATTCCAGTCCACAACCCGTCTATGATGAACTCGGCGACAATTCGACGCTGATTATTGAACATCGTTTTCCGGAGGAACTTAAATACCGGGAAAAGTTCGGCAAATACAACGTCCAGTGTCAATTGTACCGTAATGACGCCAACGGGCTGGAATGTCTCCGCTGGTGGCGTGAACGCTGCATCGAATGGTGTTATGACCGGCTGGAGGATAATCGTTTCGCCGATCAGAAATACCTTGATGTCTGGCAGGAGAAATTTAAGAACGTGGTTGTCCTGCAGCATAAAGGAGCCGGACTCGCCCCATGGAACTGGTACAGGTATGATTTGCAAATCAGACAGGGCGACCATCTGATGGTTGATGAGGTTCCGCTGATTTTTTATCACTTTCAGGGATTCAAACCGTTGAACCGGTTTATGATCAATCACGGACTCGGCAATTATCACCGGGTAATGCCGCGTCCTTTGCTTAACTGGTTTTATTTGGGCTATCTTGACGAATTGAAGAAAACTCAAGAGTGGTTGAACAATAAAGCCGGCACCGGCGATATCAATTTCTACGGACGCAACCGGCGAACCGGCTTTTCAAAGCTCAGAATGATTGCTTCCGGTATTAAAAATCGGGGATTGATGCTGCATATCTGATTTTTTTAAAAAAGGATATTTCTTTAAACTTCACAGGGGACCGCAAGGGCTGAATTTATGAACAGAGGGCTTAAAATATCTATTATCACCGTTACGCTGAACAGCGCGAAACATCTTGAAGAGACAATCAGGAGCGTGCTTTCGCAGAATTATAAAAACTTCGAGTATATCATCATTGACGGCGGTTCGACCGACGGCACCCTGGACATCATC
>CAIJKT010000414.1 GCA_903821255.1 uncultured Lentisphaeria bacterium
AAATTAATCAAAAATCGGCAGTCAACGACTGATAAAACAGTCAAAAAACGAAAGTGAGAAAATTAACAAAATTCTCTCACGGAATTAAGTTATTGCCTACCGTATCGGCTTCATAAGCGTATTTATCAAAGGAACTGCCGTATATCGCAGATTCATCCGAGAGGAAACTGCCGGCAGCATCTTTGGTGAGATCGGTATAGACAAAGTTAATCGCACAATCATCCTGACGCAGCTTATATGCCACGCCATTGCCAGGCGGCAGACAGGTAAGCAATTTATTAATATCCAGCCATACCGGGAAGAAATCTTCCAGATCGCTACGTCCGCCTACGCCTGAATGAGCATAATCTTGTCCAGATGAGGTTCCGTTAGGTACGTCACTATCGCCGGAGGCAATATCTCCACTGTCTGCATCATCATTGATCCAGAAACGCCACGGAGTGTCATCGGTAACCTGGTTCCGGTCGTCTTCATCAATAACCTTATCCCTATTCCAGTCAGGAACAAGTTCTGCGGGCGGCAGAACATAAACACTGAGGTTTCCGTAAAGTTTATGTTCCGGATCTTTCTTATATCTGAATTTGACTGAATACTCGCCATAGCCGTTTGTCAGGGTGACGCCTTCGGCTTTGACGGATTCGTCCGGCGAGCTGGCTGCCATCGCCATCCTGCGCGATTGCATAGCAATTGCCGCCTCTTTTGTTATATTGAAGGCATAGAGTTTGCCTAGCGCCGGCGGGGTAAGGTTATAAGCTGCAACATCGCTTTCACTTAGCGGTTTGGCCACACATTCAGTTCCTTCTTCAGCCACTATCGTATCGCCACTGCACAATAATACTTCAATGTCAGGCATTATTCCCTCGGATGCTTTCAGCGCAACAATGATCTTATTTTTAGCGGAATCATCGCTTTGATCGTCGCTGTCCCTGGCGGCGGCGAACTTTTTAGTCTCCTCCGTTCCGACCAGATGCATCTTGGCGCCTTTCCCTAATGGATAGATATAATCTTCGGTATCGTCATGCTGCCCCAGAATTTTATCTTTATCCTCAATATACATTGCACTGTTTTCCGGTAAAGTAACTTTCTCAATCAGGGCGGTATAATCATAATCTTTACCTGATGGTAAATTAGAATCGATCCACTGAACATAAACAGGATATGATTTCCCAATTTTAAAGACAGAATATACTCTAGTGCTTACTTCTCCAAACACTGGCGAGCAATGGGTTATTGTTCCGACGCGGAGGTTCCAGCGCTCAGAATGGCTGCCGCTATGGTCGCCCACACTAAGTTTTATTTCAACTTTTTTATTTGGCGGCGGCGGCTGTCCGCCGTCGCTCGGGTCTGTCGGGTCGCTTCCCCTTGCGACTTCATCGCCATCCGAAACCCCGTCTCCGTCGGTATCCACTTTTTTCGGATCGGTATTGTAAATGAATTCTTCTATATTGGTCAGACCGTCACCATCAAGATCAGCGTTCGGATCAGTGTACGTTTTCGGATCAAGCCCATATTTTACTTCCCAGCCATCGGACAGCAAGTCACCATCACAGTCCCAATTGAGCGGATCCAGTCCAAGCTGTACTTCAATATTACTGGCCAGGCCGTCGCCATCCGGATCGACATCAAATGGATTTAGAGGATTTAAATGCATGGATACTTCATCTCCGTCGCTCAGCCCGTCGCCGTCTGAATCAGGGTTGGTCAGGCTGGTTCCAATCATAAATTCCTCGAGATTGGACAAGCCGTCCCCGTCCTTGTCGCCGGTTGCATTGGAAGGATTGTTTAACGGCATGTTAAGCGCAACTTCAAGCGCATCCGGCA
>CAIJKT010000415.1 GCA_903821255.1 uncultured Lentisphaeria bacterium
CCTGCTTTCTGACTATAAGCTTACATTATAAAGACTCAAAAGTCAATAGCAATTCCGCATTTTTTCTCCGGCATGATTATTTTGAGGCGGATTTTTCAGATTAATTTTTCCACATCGGCCTTGTCCTGCAACCTGGTTGTTGCCCGCTTGTTCTTTATCAGGTCTTGCTTTCCGATAAAGATCACTTCAGCGTCTCCGTATTTTCCCTTAACGGCCGATTTTATGGCAGCGGCAAACTCAACTCCGTCGATTTCATTAAGGAGGTCAACCCTGACAGGTTCTATTCCAATTTTGATGATGTTGCTTTTTTTAAACAAATCATCCGGCAGGCTGTCTTCAGCGAAGCCAAATTCCTGGAGAACTTTTTTAAGCGAAGAAACATTCACGGGAGTCAATGAATAAAAAACGTCCAAATCTTTGGTAAACCGGGGATAGCCGTAAAATGCAACGGCATACCCGCCGACAATCATGTATTCAACGCGGTGTTTTTCTAACAACTTCAATAATTCTTGAAAGTCTTGCTGGATATTCATATAGAAATTTCCCTGATTGAAGCCTCAAGAGTTCCAGCGCGTCAAGCCGCTCTTCCGGAGTTTTGCTCCTCCAGTACTCTTTATCTTCAGACGCTTCCTTGCTGAATGTTGATACGGATAATGTTTTTTTCATAATTCCTAATATAATATTCCAGATGTCTTTTTGCAACGTTATACTCTGCACGGCTGAAAATTTAACAATAGATATATCCCGGTTAAAATACGATTTTCTATACAATTAAATTTTGCCTTGCCTCTTGACATGCATCGAGTGCCGATGTATAATGATACATAGACAGGCGATGCATAATAACAGCGGAGGATTAAAATGGCAGTCAACAGCGATATGATGCGGGGAATGGCGGAACCGATTATTTTGAAGCTGCTCAACCACAAAAAAATGTACGGTTATGAGATCATCAAAGTAGTCAACGAAAAAACCGATAACGCGTTTCAATGGAAGGAAGGCACGCTCTATCCCTGCCTGCACCGGCTGGAAGCGGACGGCCTGATCCAGAGCGAATGGGAGATCGCGGACAACGGCAAACCCCGGAAATATTACACCCTGACGAAAAAAGGCCAGGCGGACATGGCGGCGAAAGTCGAAGAATGGTCGCATTTCGCCCAGGCGGTCAATACTTTGCTTTTCGCTTAAATCCGGGGAGGAATCCATTATCATGGATAAACTAAACCAATCGCTTGACTTGTTTACCGAGGGGCTGCGTTCCGACCCGGAAATCCAGATGGATATCCGCAATGAACTGCAATCACATCTCGAAGAGAAAATCGCGGAGGAAGCGGCTCACGGTCATTCCAATGAAGAGAGCATCGAACTGGCGCTGAAAACGTTCGGTTCGCCGGTCGAAGTCGCCGACGGCCTCGCTGCCGCCAACCGCAGGCGCATGAAACTCCGCGCCCGGCTGCGGCTGCTCGCCGGAACGCTGCTGATTCCCGCCGTGATCATCTGCGCCTTTTTTTCGATGGGTATGGCATCCAGTTTCAGTATGCTGGATTTGTTTGATCGCTTCAAAGCCCCGACCGACTCTTTGCTTGATATTTCTAAAAAGTCGTTCAGCTTTGATCTTTTCCGGTACTATACTCCTGAACAGAAGTTGATTCTGGATGGCGACCGCACTCGAAAAACTAATTTCGAACAGCAGAAGGCGATCTGGGAGAAGTTTCCAGACAACAGAATCTATGCGGCCAATTATGTCCTCTCTCTTATAGCCTGGTGCTATAATGGTAAAAACCGTGATTCCATCCTGACAGAAATTGATCGGGTCAGCCGGGTTGACCCGGAAAATGCGTTGTATAATTATCTTGCCGCCGGAATTTTGTTGAAAGACGCCTGCGACGAAGTACAGTTGCCAAGGGTTGACCGCAAAGCAAAACCGCAATACCGGTTCGAACTCAAAGACCGTGCGTTGCTGGGAAAAGCCATGCACGAATATCTGGCTGGAGTCAATAAAAAGTATTGCTGTTCATATACCAACGAGCTTTTAAAGCAAAGACTGCAAATCATGGGCGAAGCCGATTCGTTACCCGGACAGTTTGAGCAAATGGCCATCGGTGCAGGAGTTATACTGCCGCATTTGAATCTCTTCAGGTCGTCCGGCAGATATATGCCGGAATATGCGGGAATTCTAATCAAAGAGGGCAAAAATCAGGAAGCGCTGCAATACCTGAAAACCTGGAAGCAGTTCATCCGGCATGTAAATTCCGACAGCGATTACTTGATTACCGTACTGGTTACTGATGTCATTGCCAGAGTCGATGCGGAGAAGCTGCCGCCGCTGTATGACAAACTCGGCATGGCGGAAACCGCGAAGACGGTTGCAACAGAAGCTGAAGCCATCCACAAGCCGGTGCAGAACTGGAGAGACGCAAGGAAGCAGATAACCAATACAATGTGCCTGGAGCGCGGCAGTATACTGGCCAACATGCTGCTGCCGGGACTTGACCGCGAATTTACCGCCAGGGAACTCGCTCCTGCACGTTATGTGGAATATGTTTTCTGTCAGAAAATCACACTGGTGCTGATTAATCTGGTGTTTATTACCGGGCTGCTGCTTGCGATTGGCGCGGCGCTGTACTGGCGGCTTCGCATCGGCAGCCGGTTGCTGCTGCTGTCCCCGCCGCCATTGACAATATTGAAAATCCTGGGATTCGGTGTCGTCCTGCCGTGGATTGCGTACTTCGCGCTTTCACAGATCGAACTGCTCAGCGGATGCGATTTCGGCTTCCGGATCAACGGAACCAGGTTTGCCACGCAGATGGGACTACTGCTGCTGCTCATTCCCGCTATTGTTTTGACATGCACCGGCAGATATGTTTCCGCCAGATGCCGTGAATTGGGCGTGGAAACTCCGCCGCGGGCAGGCAGAATCCTGCAGATCGCGATTATAACCGGTTTGGCGCTACTGGCGCTCGAAGCATTTACCCCGCTGGGCAGATCTGCGCCCGCGGTGCTGGCTGGCGGAAAGGAATTTTATACGCAGCTTTGCACGACACATGTTATAGTGATTACAGGCGCAACTATTCTGGCAGTAGTGTTCCTGCTGCAAATCGTACACTGGGCGGCAATATTGTTCGAAGGCAGGCGATACAGCGTTTATTACGGCGCCGCCGCCAGAATGATAATGCTGACGTTCGCGCTGGCGGTGCTGGCGCTGACCTGCGTCTTCCGCCCCGTCCTGGACTGGCGGGAGGCCGAGTTCATCCGTGAAGACAAAATCATCTTCGGTTCGACAGAAAGTTTTACCCGAATCGAAGGCGATCTGGTCAGAGAGCTGAAAAGCAAAATCGACCAGGCGATGGCCGGAATCCAGAAATAACTGAAGCATTATAATCTCCGGTATTTTGCAGGACAGAAACGCAAAATACCGGATATTTTATTTTTTCAGCATGTTTCAGCGTTTTTCAAAACCGTGTTTTTCAGTTGTAGCTGTTTGTATTTAAATGATTTGCGTATTTTAAGCTGACAAAATCACTATATATGTAAAGAGAAGTGCTAAAGCGCTAAAGTTCTGAAGTTGTAAAATTATGGAGTCGTGGAATTATGGATTGCGGTAATTCGGAAAATATTATGTTCAACTGGTCTCTAAACTCTCCGGAATCGGATGGTTGTCCGTTATGTTATTCCGGCCGCGGGTTGAAACCATTCTGCACAGTTAAAAATGGGAAGATGGTGTCCGGAATGTTTGTAAAATTGAAATGCATTGTGCTCAACGACCATCCAAAGTGTCGGAGTGAGGAAGCCCGCGAATGCGGGAGTGAAAAGTTGGCCCAGCTTGCTGGTCCCGCGAATGCGGGAGAGAAAGGCGAGAAAAGTTGTGAACGCTGGAAATGCAGAACGAGAGGCCAGAATGTCCGGAATGA
>CAIJKT010000416.1 GCA_903821255.1 uncultured Lentisphaeria bacterium
CCATGTCCGCGCGGGCAATGCGCTGCTGCTCGATAGCCAGCAGAATATCATTGTAGGCGCTTGCCACGCTGTTCAGCAGAATACGCCGGGCATTCTCTTCCAATTGTCTTTTGTTGTCTGCCAGATATTTTGCAATCGACACGTTCATCTCTCTGATGAAGCCGTCAAACAGCAGCCAGTTGGCGTTAAGGCTGGTGGAAGTGGTAAGGCTGTTGGAAGTAGAATAATTGGTATTTACCTGACCTGTATACTGATTGTTAGTCAGTCCGCCGTTAAAATTGGACGTTATTGTCGGGAAATAAGCCCCCAATGACTGATAATAACGCATTCTGGCGGCATTGACGGCATGATATACCGAAATATAATTAGGGTTGTTCTTTACAGAAATTTTCTGCGCGTCCGGAAGCGAAAGCACTTTAATATTTACCAGAAGCTCTTCGCTGGCATCTTTCTGCCTGGCCGTATAAATATCGCTTTCCGTGGCAACCGGCGGCGGGGTATAGTTATAACACCCTCCGGCCGTGATTATTACAGCCGCAAGAGAAAAACTTTTCCACATCAATTTCATTTTAAAAAGACTCCAGCTCTCAATCATTTTAAAAAACGTTTAAAGACCTGCTTAAAGCTAAAATTATAATTTATAGCGAAAAGACCATATTTTCAAATATATAAGGACCAAATAATCACTCTATTGCAGAACACGGAGAGACGACGAGAACACATTCTCCTTTCCACTTGCGCCCGGAAGTTTTTTGAATAACCTCCGAGACCGGGCCGCGAGTTACTTCCTCAAACATTTTTGTCGCCTCGCGTACTACCGCAACCTTAGTCTCCGCGCCGATTCCGGCGCTGATTTCACTAAGCAGCTTCTCCATCCGGTGCGGCGATTCAAAAATCACGCAGGTTTTAGTCTCCGCGGCAATTTGCTTTATCGCTTCGCCCCGGCGTCCGGATTTTACGGGCAGAAAACCGTAGAAAATAAATTTGTCGATCGGCAGCCCGGACGCAACGGCGGCGAAAGTCAGGGAAGAGACTCCGGGAATGATTTCCGGTTCAATTCCGGCTTTTACCGCTTCTCTGACAAACAGGAAGCCGGGGTCTGCGATACCGGGAGTACCGGCATCTGAAACCACCGCCACCTTCATTCCGCCGCTGATCTGTTCAAGCAGATCCGCGGTTTTGCGATGTTCGTTGAACGCGTGATAACTGATCAGCCGCGTGGATATCTGGTAGTGTTTTAGCAGAATACGGGTATGGCGGGTATCCTCCGCCGCGATCAGGTCTGATTCTTTCAGAACCCGCAACGCCCGCAGCGTGATATCCTCCAGATTGCCGATTGGAGTTGATACTATATACAGCTTGCCGCTGTTTACATTTTCCGTCATTTCTCTTACAAATTCTTTTTTAGTTACTGTGTAAATTAATATATGCCCGGCATTTACAACTGAAGCCAGACCTGGTTAAACAAATGTTTCATTCATTAGATTAAAACATGTGTTTGAATCTTTCAAGCGTAATTATCCTTTTTTTTGCATATTTTTAATCATTCTTGCAATGCCCGCTGCAATTTTAACCGTATATTACTACGTCGTTAAAATAAACATCATTGTTACAGTAAAATACAAAAGAATGACTGAAAAAAACATAAATCTTCAGAATATGGAAGAAAACACATTTAATCTCAGCCGTTTTCTCAGTCTGTCCGGAATCGCGTCGCGCCGGAAATGCGCCGATATTGTGAAAGCGGGATTCGTTCAGATAAACGGTCAAACCGTGACGGAGCCGGGTTGCCGGGTTAATGCCGCCGATGAAGTTGTTTATGACGGACGCCCCGTCCGGATCGAACAGCGTATTTATATAATGCTGAATAAACCCAGAGGATATGTCTGCACAAATGATGATCCGCATGCCGAAAAAAGGGCCTTTGATCTTGTGGAGATTGACGGTACCCGGCTGTTTTCGGCCGGGCGGCTGGACAAGGACAGCGAAGGGTTGCTGATTATCACGAACGATGGCGATTACGCCATGCAGCTTAGTCATCCGCGGTACGAAATCTTCAAAACTTACCTGGTAAAAACAGACACTGCGATCCCGGCAGACGAACTGGACCGTTTGCGGCAGGGCATTATTGACGATGGCGAACGGCTGCTGCCGCGGAAGATCGAAGAAATCGGCAGTTGCCTCTATCGTTTTATTTTGAATGAGGGAAAAAAACGCGAAATCCGCCGCATGATCGCGGCCGCCGGCAGAAAAACCGTTTCACTGCAAAGAATCACTGTGGGCGCATTAAAGCTGGGGGAGCTTGAATCCGGGAAATGGCGTTTTCTCTCCGAAGCGGAAGTAAAACTTAGCCTGCGCCCGGGATTTTCCGGGCAATAATCCGGAAATCATACTCTGTCTTGAATTTATGACAGATATAGTTATCTTAATATATTAATTGCGGTAGCAGATGGAATAACAATCCGGAGATGTTTTCTGATGAAATTCGTATGCGCCAATTGCGGACAGAAGTTTAAAATTGCAGATGAAACTAAATCTGCCTTTGAATTTACATGCACCTCTTGCGGAGCCGCCTTCAAAGTGGATATCGCGGAAGAACCAATTATTGTTCACATGCCGCCGAAACATGAACAGCAGCCGGCAGCGCCTGCAAGCGCTAAAATGCAACTGCCTAACGGCAAGGCGCAACTCAAAGCCAATTTTCTGGCCGATATCAGCAAACCGCCGCAGGCCAAACAGTCCTGAAACTTGATGCCGGAGCAGCAGATTCAATAATCCAGCGGAGTAAATGCGTCACTGCTTTTAATATTCACTTTTCCGCCTTCTTTGATCTGGTTAAGCGCGGTAACAATCTGGGCGGTCCAGTTATCAATGATTGCCCTGACGTTGGCGTAAGCGGTGAATTCCTTGGCGTTAAACAGCGCGACTTTGCCTTTTTCGCGGTCGGAGAATACGGCAATGGAGAAAATGGTGGGCGATGGGGGGCTCGAACCCTCGACCTCTACCGTGTGAAAATAGAATTCCAAGCTCATTATTCTCGCAATGACGCAAATATGACGTAATTTCGCTTGACATGCAGCATTTTAAGTGATATTTTTGCAGGTAATAACAAAAGCAAAACAATCGCTTAAACTGAGAAATAATTTAGCATGAGCATACGGAAACGCAAGACATCAGCCGGGCTATCAGAAGAATATCATTACAGTTTTATGCAGAAAAAAAAACGGTACTATGGTGTTTGTGAAGGTTGCACTGATGAAAAAAAGGCGCTTGCGTATGAAAAAACGGTAAAGAATTCAGCAAAAAAA
>CAIJKT010000417.1 GCA_903821255.1 uncultured Lentisphaeria bacterium
CTTCTCATAAAATTCGATGATGCCTTTGCCGAAATAAACAACGCCAGCCAGAAATTCAGAGATGTTTTTTATCATATTCCTGCAATATTTTTAAAGCAAAAAGGCCGGGATTATTCCCGGCCTTCCGTAGCTCAGAATCAGGCAGCCCTTTGAGCCACCGCGATTTTTTTGCCTGAAGACTTGATATAATCATATAGAATGTTTATTGATTCATCAATCAGAAAATCGGTCTCTTCAAGCTTGTCTTTCTTGGAATCGGTTCTTTCTTCCTGCGGAAGCAGCTTTTCCTGCTCTTCAAAGACTTTCTTTTCTTTCAAATATTCCGTCCAGCGCTTTTCTTCGTTGAGGGAAACAGTTGTGCGGTCTTTATATTTATTGAAAAGATCAATATTTTCTTTAAGCACTTTGTATTTGACTTCGTTTTTAACTCTGGCGGCGGAATTCTTCTTCAAATCAGGCAGTTCTTTTTCCAGATTTTTATCATAGAGATCATGGGGCAGTTCAGGAATAGCATCCCACGGCAGATGATTGTCATTAAACAGCTCGCCGACTTTCATGTATTCGGTGATTGACGGGAAAATAATGTCGGGAGTAACTCCGAGCTGCTGAGTGGAGGAGCCGTTGATCCGGTAGAATACAGCGCTCTCATACTTCAGCGATCCTGCCGGGAAATCCTGATTTACATAGTTCAGCAGCCGCTTGAGCGCGACTACATCCAGCACGGTACCCTTGCCGTAGGTTCTGGTGTCCCCGATGATTATGGCGCGCTTGTAATCTTTCATCGCTCCGGCAAAGATTTCCGCCGCGGATGAAGTAAGCTTATTGACAAGCACAATCATCGGGCCTTTGTAATGAATTTCCTGATCCGGGTCGTATTTGATCGACACTTCGCGGTTGCTCTGGCGAACCTGGACTATCGGGCCTTTTTCGATAAACAAACCGGAAAGCGTGATCGCTTCGGCCAGGCTGCCGCCGCCGTTTGAGCGCAAATCAACAATCAGTCCGTCAATATCTTCTTTATTAAATCCGTCCAGGATCTTCTTGACATCACGGGTCGAACTCTTATAGTCCGCCTCTCCGTTCTGAGCACCTTCAAAGTCCATGTAAAAATTGGGGAGCGTGATAATTCCGACTTTACCGGAAGTGCCGTCACCGTGCTTTGCCGGCTTGATGAATCCGCTGGCTTCGCTGCTTTTCAGTTCAACTTTATCCCGCATCAGTGTAATATTCTGAGGAATGGCGCTGGCGCCTTTTTTACCGGAGAGTACCGTTAAAGTGACTTTACTGCTCTGCGGGCCGCGGATGATTTTAACTACATTGCTTAGAGACATGTCAATAATATCCACCGGATCGCCGCTTTCCTGGGCAACAGCAATGATTTTGTCTTCTTCATTGAGTCTGCCGTCTTTGGCTGCCGGCCCGCCGGGTACGATTTTGACGATTTTGGTATAACCGTCGTCACTGGTCAATACCGCGCCGATACCGAAAAGTGAAAGTTTCATGTGGATATTAAAATC
>CAIJKT010000418.1 GCA_903821255.1 uncultured Lentisphaeria bacterium
GATTATGTCCGGCACTTTTCTTGAAAAAGATTTGCCGCCCAAGGTTATTGATCCGAATGGCGAAGTTGTAATCAGATTTGAGAACCATGACCCCATGGGTGCGGCGCTGTGCTTTCAGAAAGCGGACGGGCCGAAACTGCTGATCAAATATACCGGATTCACTGCGAACTACGCCCGTGCGGTACTGGTCATATTCATGCAACTGGTCATCCTTGCCGGACTGGCCTGCGCCGCCGCGTCTGTGCTGTCAATGCCGACTGCGGTCTTTGTGGTAGTGTCATATCTGATGTTCGGCAGTTTTGCGTCATTTATGGCGGGAAGCTCATTTTTCGGCGGCGCCGCTGATTATGTCGGATATTATGTCGGTAAAACAATCCTCATCGCTGTAATCCCGATGCAGGACTTTGAAGTCACCAATCTGGTCTCCAACGGCGAATTGATTGAATGGATTTTTATCGGTAAATTATTTCTCACATACTTTGTTCTGCGAGCCCTCCCGCTCTTCCTTATCGGAATGTGGCTGTACTGGCGCAGATAAATGGGATTGGTCATAAGAAAATGAGCAGATTCAAGACATTAATGTTTTTTACAACTCTGCTGCTGGTTTCAGCCATGATGCTGATTGTAATCAACCGGACTGAAAAAAAGCTTGACGCCAGCATCCGGGCGAACAATCTTTATTATACCGGGCAAATCCGCAACGCACCGCCGATCGTGGTTTTCACTACTGTCGCGCTGGGCAGTTTCCGTGGACTGCTGGCTGACGTCTTGTGGCTGCGCGCTGCCTCGCTGCAGGAGGAAGGTAATTATTTTGAAATGGTACAGCTAGCTTCCTGGATTACCAAGTTGCAACCGCGTTTCTCCGGCGCGACCGCATATCTGGCCTGGAATATGGCATATAACATCTCTGTTACATGTTCTTTGCCCGAAGACCGCTGGCGCTGGATTCAGGAAGGTGTAAGACTTATCCGCGATGAAGCGATAGTTTATAATCCGGCGGACCCGTCGCTCTACAAGGAACTGGGTTGGATTTTCCAGCATAAGCTGGGCAATATCATGGACGATTACAATCTTTACTATAAAAACCGCCTGGCAATGGAAATGGAACAGGTGTTCGGTTCTAAGCCGGATTGGCAGTTACTGGCTTCCGCTCCTTCCGACAACAACGCGTTGTTGAAGATAATTCCGAATTCCGCAAAGTTTGTGGAACTGCTGACTAAATCAAAGTACGAAACGCTGGATAAGCTGTTCGCAGAGTTCAAGAAACAGTCCAAACTGCCGTCTGATTTCGTCGCGCAGATTGATAACGCCAGAGTTAATGATATTCTGGACAACTATTTCCGCGCACTCTGGCTGAGAGAAACCTACAAGCTGGACCCGGCGCTGATTAACAATATTAACAATAAGTATGGCGTTCTCGACTGGCGAACCCCTGAAGCGCAAGCGCTGTATTGGGCCACCAAAGGTTTGGAAATGACTTTGGGCCATCGCGACCTTGCATGTGAACGCATGATTACCCAGGCCTTGAAGGAGTCTTTCATCGCCGGCAAAATTCTAATGATAGACAAAGAGAAATTCGAACGCATCATAATGATTCCGAACTTGAGTGTCGTTGACGCGGTAAAAAGAACTTTTGAAGAAGCTTACGAGAATAACGAAAAGCAATCAACATTCCTGTCAGCCAAACTGAATTTCATGCAGGAAGCAATCACGCTGCTGTACAATTACGGCAAATTTGCAAAAGCCGCCGAATATTATAAGATGCTTCAAAAAGAAGAGCCCGGCAAATTTCGCGACAGTCTGGAAGGTTTTGTGATGGAACAGTGGGCCTCTGAAGTGCGCGATGCGTCCTCTAAAAAAGCCACCGACATCATCAGCGGCCTGATCTTCAGAAGCTGCTATTTCATCGCCTATGGCGACGATGATGCGGCGCTGGCCAGCGAAAGAATGGCCAGATATATTTATAATTCTTATCAGCTTAGCCATGAGGATATTCAAACCAGAACCGGATTGGCCTCATACAGAGATATTAAAAATACAGCCACCGCCACCTGCATTAAGACTTTGCCGCCGGTTCTCGCGGAAATACTGAAAGCCAGACTTCAGGAAGATGCCGCCAGGAAAACAGACGAAGAGAAAGAAGCTAAAGAAAAAGAAGCAGCGGGAAAGAACTGACCCCCCACTGCCCTTCTTGTTTGAAATTAAATCTTTACAGTCACTTTTTTTCTATTGAAAATAGCCTGCGCGATGGGCAATGCGTCGATCTGCTTCTGACGATAAGCTTCCACCGCCGCCAGAAACCCCGGTCCGGTCAGGTCAATTTCAGCGCCAAGACGGCTGAAAATCACCATGCCTTCAGCAAATTTGCCTAAATTCCGTGGATCATTCAGACGCCGGACCATACTCTTCTCGATGTAAGGCGCAGCTTCCGCAATTCTGCCGTTGATTACAATACGCTCAAGGTCCATGAAGTTAAAAATATTGACGATCGCTTCGCCGATATAGCCGCCAACCTGGTCAAAAAGCGTCAGGGCTTTCGCATCGCCGGCAGCAGCGAGTTTGAGAATATCTCCAAAACTCGCATTACCGCCGAACTTCCGCTCTATCGAAGAAATTCCCGCAAGCTGTTCAAA
>CAIJKT010000419.1 GCA_903821255.1 uncultured Lentisphaeria bacterium
AAGTATCTCGGACCGGCGCGCGACGCCCTCAAACAGCTCTATATCAACAAAAACAAAAATGTTCTCGGCTCCGCCGGACATGCGTTTGATTGATCTGAGCATTCCAAAGCTGATTCAGAGAGCGGGTCTTAGGGCCCGCTCTTTTTTTTCCGGCGCGCGGATACAGACCGGGTTCAGTTGCAAACGCAATGGATTCCCGTATATTAAGTTGTGTTTAAAATTCCAGCTTGGGAGAATAGAGGCAGATGTTAAATCCGGGAATTAATGCCGTGCGGCCGGTATGGCATGAGTCGTTCGAGGCAAGACACAGCGAAGTTGACGTGGATGGCCGGTTGAAATTACGCGCCCTGGCGGATTATCTCCAGGAAGCGGCCGCCAGGCATGCCGCACATATTGGCGTGGGATGCGACGCTTTGGCCAGGCAGAATCTGCTTTGGGTGTTGTCCCGGATCGCTATTGTCATTCAGAATCAGCCCGGCCCCGGTGACAGGCTGGAGGTTGAAACCTGGCCGCGGACTCCAGAAAAACTTTTTGCCATGCGCGAGTTTTCGGTTTACGGTGAAAACGGGTTGCCGGTCTGCCGGGCCTCCAGTGCCTGGCTGCTGCTTGATGCGAAAAGTTTCCGCCCGAAAAAAATAGAAACACTGGATTCGGCGATTCCGCGAAATGAAGAAAAGCCTTTTCTCACAAAGACCCTGCCAAAGATTGAGCAGACGGGATGTACAGAGGTCTTTACGCAGCAAATCAGGCCCTCCGCCATTGATATCAACGGACATCTGAACAATGCCGAGTATTTCGCGCTGGCACAGGATGCGCTTGCCATGTATACCGGCAGTCGGGGCGCGGTTCACGAGATTCGAGTAAACTTTGTCGCTGATTTGAAGTCCGGCGAAACAGTAACAGTTTTTGCAGGAAACGGACCCGCCGCCGGCAAGTATTATGCAGAAGGCAGAAATGATTCCGGACGCATAGCGTTTCAGGCGGAAATAGTTTTGCGGTAAACGTTTGTCTGAAATTCCGGACAAACGCGGGAAAGTGTTTTTTTATTTTATAATGCTATATTATAAGCATAAGTTTCTCTTCTAAAATTATAAATCGGGGAGTGAATCATGAAAATGCTTGACAGATGTTTTATCCTGACAGGAGTATTTTTCTTACTTTCCGTCACGACAGAAGCCGCCAGTAATTACGGCAGGAGTTCTGCTGACATGGTTTATCAAAGCAGGGTGGGGCCGAACAGCCAGAGCGCAAAGGAAGACAGAGCGCTGCTGAAAGACTTGACCCGCTACGATCCCTACATGAAAGACCAGTTTGTTCCCAACTACAGCGGCCTTACAGGCGGGGATTCCGGGCGCGCCCGCACCCGGACAGGCTATCAGATGGAGAAGCTCGAAGGACTTAACAGCGGGGAATTGACGCCGGAACAGTACAGGACAACCCTGCAGGACTTTATCCATTCCAGGGAAAGTACTCCTCAGATTAAGAAAAATGAATTCAAGTACGGTCCGGCCATTCAGGCGGTACCGGTCACTACGCCGAAACCGGCTGATGGCGCAGTAAAAAAAGCACCGGCCAAAGAGACAAAGAAGAGCGAGCTAAAAAACCCCATAGACGAGTACCTGGACAAATTAGCGGCAAAACAAGATAAAGAAAAAGAGGCTGAATTAAAGAATTCTGCCGGAGCGGCGAAAGAGGAAATCAAAAAAAGCGATGTTTCCGCAGAAAAAAAGGCGGATATTGACAATAAAACAGTTCCGGACGAAAAAGTCAAGGACCAGTCCGCTAAATCAGGGAATGCGGACGGCAAAAGTTCTGCCGGCAAACCCTGATGCTGATTCTGCGCCCATGCGGACGGCGCAGTTCACGGGAAAAAGGAAGTTGAATTTTTAAATCAATTTGATGTTTGATTTATAATTATTGAAATCTATTATTATGCAATTGAGCCGAATGTTTATCTATTTTGCAGATTTTGAATGAAAGTTTTTATAAATCACTTGGCAATGATTTGAAAATAGGTTTTCCGGTGCTAATTTTTAGAGTTTTATTGTAATTTTTGGCTGTGCTGGATTTGTTTATAATTTACAGGAGTTTGGCAATGAAAATAATTAATATTATTTTGAGTATCTTGATTCTTCTGCTTGCTGTGGCTTCCGCGGTGTTCTCATATTTCTTATTTGAGAAGCGCGAACAGATGGTAAAAGGCTGGGAAAAAATGGCCGTAACCGTCAATCAGGCGTCCGCCGAACTGGACAAAGGCAGCGGCACCAATATTGCGAAATTGCTCTCTCCGGAACTGCTAAGTCATGAAAAATACGCCGAACTGGACAAGAATCTTACTCAACTGACCCAGCAGGCGCAGAAAGTAGTTCAGCAGCGCGATGATCTGGGATCGACCATCAGAAAGATCGCGACTGTAACCGAAATGAAGAATATTCCCAATGCGGATGATTTTATGAAGCTTGATGCTTATGCCGGAGCCAAAAAGAACGTTCTCGACTGGATTGGAGAATCTAAAGAGCGTCAGGACGGCACCATTAAGATGATTTGCGAGACCGGGGCCAGACTCGGAGTTTCCATGACCCCCGATGCTCTTAGAACGCCGGAATATTCCAGCGAGATGCGTAAACTAGACACCAAAATTATGGCTGTGCAGTCAAGAATCACCAGTTATAATGACAGCTTCACGCAGCTTGCCCAGACTCTCGGCAGCAGCAGCACCGATTTCAGCGACAGCGGTTATTCAAATTCTATCAAAAGCATCGCCGATGCCGCCCAGAAAGTAAAAGATGATTTGAGTTCCGCTCAATCTTCTCTGCAGAGCACCAAAAATCAATTAGCCTCCTTGCAGTCAACTGTAAAGGGTAAAGAGTCCAGCATCCAGAATCTCCAGAAAGACCTCAAGGGTAAAGAAGATCAAATTGCCAAATTGAAATTGATCATCAACCCGACCGGTACCTTGAAAGATGATTTCAAACTTTGGAGCGAAGGCAGCCCGGAAGCCAGAATGGCAGTTCAGGGCAAAATCATCGATATCAACAAGAAATACGGTTTCGTCGTAGTTGACCTGGGTTCGAATACGAAAGTTGAACAGCCCATCGGCAATAAGATCAATCCGGTCAATCCAAAAATCACCAGCAACCTTGACATGGTCGTTGCCCGCGGACTTGAAGGCGACAATACTCAGTATGTCGGCAGAATCAAAATCATAAAGGTGCATGACAACTGCTCAATCGCTAATGTTATTCCTGGTTCCACCGGAGATCGCGAAGTTAAAATCGGCGATACCGTTTATTTATCCA
>CAIJKT010000420.1 GCA_903821255.1 uncultured Lentisphaeria bacterium
TGCCAGCGCAAGCTGACGCGGCTGTTCGGACTGGACGGTATGCCGTCTATTCTCTGGGATGGAAAAGCCATCGACGCATAAACACAAGAGTATGGAGCGAGGGTTGGTGAAAGAATACTGACATCTCTCTACCTCGCTTCCGCTCTTCCTCAATTCTAATCAAAGAAGGTGAGAAATGGATGAAAAAATAGTATGCCCGAAATGCGGCAAAAGCGAAAATCTGCATTTAATATCTTCCAGTCAGAAAATTGGTACTGCCGTTGGCGCAGGCGTGGGCAGCATCGCTGGATACTTCGGGAGAGGTTCCGGAATCTGTACTGGTGCAGTCCTTGGAGCCAGGATCGGTTCCATTGTGCCTGGAGCTGGCACTATCGCGGGTGTTGCGGTCGGTGGTTTGGCTGGCGCATTAGCAGGGTTCTTTACAGGAGCTGCAATCGGAAACTGCCTGGGCAGATATATTGATAAAAACGTGGTTGCCAAGTACAAATGCAATAACTGCAATACGATTTTTACCATGTAAACGCATGCTCAGCTCACGATTCCGTGAAATGGATTATTGAAAAAAAATGCTACAATGCTATTTTCTATTGTGCGTAAATGATAAAAACACAAAGAAGGAATTTTTGACCAGAACGATAATAAAATAAAAACTAAATAATTTTAACGTAAACTTTGACAGAGTTTCGCCAGAAAATCGCCAATTTCCCTGAATAGAAAACAATGTCGAAAAGTTACGCCCCCCATTGGGCGTAGTCTTTTCGTATTTCTATTCGGGCGTTTGGCGATGCCTCTAGCGAATGCGATTAGGCTGCGCCCTTTTTCTGCATCTGTCGCTTGGAAATACAAAATGACAGATGCAGATCGAAATTTCATAAAAAGCAATATCCATAAACGCTACAGACAGACCGTATATCTGAAATTACGCGTTTGCAGTTTTACTCCACCATTAAGTCGGTTCAAGCTCTATGCACCTGCTCATGTTAAAAATATTATTGCTCATTTAATTCTAAATGTTGATAATAATCTCCTTGCACCCCAAAAATGCTTATCGCAAGGAGGCGTCTGTCGAAAGCAATCCTCTTCATAAACCAGAAGCTTGAGGGAACTAAGAGGTGCCAAGTAAAATCAATATCATCGAGGAGTGATTATGAGCACAAAACATATGTTTTACCTTGATTCGCTACGTGGAATTGCATGTATGGTCGTCGTATTATTCCATTCATTGCTATTCCTATATCCAGGATTAACCTGTGGCAAAGCTACTGTATCGGCTCCTGTCTATAGTTGGTTAATAAATTATCCCCCATTTAGTTTATTAGTTTCAGCTCAAACAGCAGTCTGTTTATTCTTTATTTTATCAGGGTTTGTTCTAAGCTATCGTTTTATGGGTGAACCTGAAATGAAATGGAAAATTATCGAAGCTGTCATTAAACGCCCTGTGAGATTGGGCGGTATCATATTGTTTACCGCCATAATAATATTCAGCTTTCTTTTAAATAGAGAGTTTTGGATATCCAGATGGTGGGTAGACTGTGATGTCTACATGTTAAGTTTCTATCACATTCTTGTAAATCCGTTAAGTAGCAACATGAGTGCCAATCCCCCGTTATGGACTATCAGTATCGAAATATGGGGCAGCTTCTTAGTATTTGGTCTGTGCCTGATAATTGGTAACTGGTCGAAGATAATACGCGCAGCAATATTGATTGTTCTTATTATCGGACTTAAAAACACATTCTACACTGCATTTATGGTTGGTATGTTATTTGCTGACTTCCATAAGAATTGGAAAATCGATAAATTCATCCAATACAGATCAGTTGTTTCTTATGTCGTCTTAATCCCAGCATTAATTTGTTGTTCACGCCAGTGCTATTTATCACCCGAATACCAGTATTGGACAGATGTCAAATTCGTAATCGCTGGTTATTCGATGATCGGGGCATTGTTACTTTTCGTGTTTATCATGACAAATTCTATTGTCAGGCGTATTCTTGAAGCTAAAGTGCTGGTCTTTATTGGTGGTATTTCGTATAGCATTTATGTTTTCCACTGGGTGGTATTAGTCCATTGTGAATCACCCATCAAATATTTTACAAATCTGTTTTGTAAAACAGGTACGTATATTGAGTGTGACATAGTGCTTGCATTAATAA
>CAIJKT010000421.1 GCA_903821255.1 uncultured Lentisphaeria bacterium
ACCAATAGCGCAAAAAAAGAAAAATACCTCAGATTAGCGATTAAAGGTTTTACAGTAGCGGCCAGCGCAGGAGTGAATGCTGCCTACATGAGCCTGGCGGCTTGTTATTATACCCTACAGGATGAAGATAACGCGGCTGGTCACTGGGGTGTGGCATATGACAAGGGTTTTACTGAAGTTGAGAAACACCTGTATGAACTATCTGATAGAAATGCAATAGCCAATGATTTTCTTACACGCCGTGGATTGAAGTGCAAAGACTTAATAACCAAACAGCAACTTAAAAAACAGGCAAAAAAGCAATCACCCAATCCGGCTGAAACGAAAAATAAAAATAACACAACTGCATCAGATTCAGAAACGAGTAAGAATTTACCCAAATGGGCTTTTAACGGCCATGCTTACCAACTATTTAACGAGCAGATAAGCTGGCCCGATGCCGAGAAAAGTTGTGAGGATATGGGTGGATATTTGGCATGCATCGAATTAGAAACTGAAAATATTTTTCTTTACAGTAAAATAAAAGACATCCGTGGATCAATCTTTATCGGTGCCACCGACAAAGCAAGAGAAGGTGATTGGAAATGGGTTAACGGCAGCATTCTTACTTATAGCAATTGGATTGGAGAGCAACCGAATCCCTATCATGGGGATAACCACTGGGCGGCTTTTAACCCGGATAAAAATAAGGGCCGTTGGGCTACGCCGGAAGATGGGGAACCTGTTTATGGATTCATCTGTGAATGGGATAGCGAAACCACATATAAAACACCCGTTGCCCAAAAGGCCAATAAAAATTCAAAAACAAAAAAAGAAAGTAAAACTCCTGCCGCGCGACAGAAATCAAAAGGTGCGCCTGAAGACGCTGAACAGGGAGATGCTGAAGCTCAATATGCTCTTGCTATCAGCTATAATAGTGTAAAAAATCATACCGAAGCGGTAAAATGGTTTCGCAAAGCCGCTGAACAGGGACATGAGAAGGCACAGCTTCTCCTCGGACTTAAATATTCATTGGGCGATGGAGTAGAGGAAGATGAAGCCGAAAGTCTAAAGTGGATTCGCAAAGCAGCGAAACAAGGGAACGAGGATGCGCAAGCATACTTGAAAAGGTGTTATCCAAATTAAAAATCAAATTGACCGTTTACGAGGTTGATAAGCGATAAAAGCTGGATGCTACTTTCTACATTGCGATCCCCCTCCATTTTCCTGCCGCCGCAATCGCTTTTATCTAAATGACACAATCGTACTAATTTAATCAAATATAATATAAAATTACTTACTAACATTTTATTCTCAAACATTTTATACCATGGTATAAAATTGCTATTTTTGGTTAAATTACTTAATTTTATTAACTTTCGCGTCATAATTCAATAGAGTACAGGTTTTAGCTGCATGAAGTGCTCTTTTCAACGTCATTTTGCAGCTTGGACGGAGACGATTTTCACTATTCTGCCAGCTTTCTTCTTTTTAAATCCATATTTTTCACTTCCTCTGCAAAACCAGCCCAATCACAAGGATAATGACCATCCCGGCCTGCAAGTCAGCCAGAACAGCTTAATTCTTGAGCTTAATCGCGGTATAATATACTGGCGGAGGCTTTAGCTCCTGTCAATTTTCTTTTCCGTCTTACCACATGGCCATAACCGGC
>CAIJKT010000422.1 GCA_903821255.1 uncultured Lentisphaeria bacterium
TCCATTTCAATCTCAAGCTTGCTTTTGTGTGCGATACGGCTGCTGCTGCGCAGAAACCACAGGTTGAAGATGCCGGGTTTGGCATTGTAAAGACACGCATCGCCGGAAACCCTGTTCTGCATGTCGTATTCTTTTATGCTCAAACCGGTCAACTGAAGCTTCCCGGCCAGGACATAAAAGAAAAGGAACGCGTTGCGCCAATAATACTTTTTGAAATTGTAATATTTAATCCGGACCGGCAATCCACGCCGGCCGATGACATCCTTAACAATAAAAATACTGCCGCCGGTAAAAACCTTGCGGAATATCAAAAAAAACAGCAGCGGCAAAGTGATTACGGCAAACAAAATCAGCGCTATCACATATTTAACCAGCCATGCAGCAGACCAGGACACGGTACGGCAAATCATGAATAAAACTTTTTTAACCGCGACGGCCCAACCCCGTTCAGAGGAATCCAGAGTCTTTTCAATGCGGTTGATACTATTCAGATCTTTTTTCATACAGTTCGATAACCTTGTCCGCGTTTTTTCTCCAATCAAATTCTTTGATGCGCTCCAGCCCAGCCTGAATCATTTTATCGCGCAACCCTTTGTTGCTCAGAACACTCTCCATGCACTCCGTAATCTGGTGAATACTAAACGGATCAAATTTCAAGGCCGCGTCTCCGGCGACCTCAGCAAGCGATGAATTATTGGAACATGCAATCGGAATTCCACACGCCATAGCTTCCAAAAGCGACAAGCCAAAACCTTCAAACAGCGAAGGGAAAACGTAAAGCGAAGCTTTACGGTAAAGCGACGGGAGAACGGCATTATTTATATAGCCGGGAAATTTAATGGAATCCCGGCAGAACGAATGCTCCGCATAATCTTTAACAGGTTCCGACCCCTGCCAGAAACTGCCGGCCAGCACCAAATCATAATTATTCCTGACAGGCTCCGGGAGTTTTTCGTAAGCCTTTATAAGGTTGAGATGATTCTTGCCTGGATGTTCAATCCTGGAAATATAAAGGATGTAATTCTTCTCAATAATGTTCTCCGGATTATACTGCGTCTCATTTATGTCTTTACTGCTGTATAGTTCACGGTCATACCCGTTATAGATGACGCTGATCTTTGCCGGAGGTATTTTCCAGAATTTAATAAGATCGTCCCTGGTGCTGTTACTCACTGCGATGAGTTGATTTGTCCGCCGGACGCAAAAAGGCAGAATCAGCTTGATATAAAGCATCCGTAGAAGATCATATTTGCCGGGAATATGATATTGCGAAAGATCATGCACCACGGCTATGGTATAAAAAGGATAAAACAAAAATGCCCGCCTGTTGGCGGCGGGCAGAAAAATGAAATCATATTTGCCTCTCATAATCATAAAAGGCAGTACCAGCAGATGCCAGAACATATTGATCAAAGGCCCGCGCAATAGATCGGAAATCTCTATAAAGTTGATATTCGGGCAGTCTGCCGACGGAAAACATGCAATGTCAGATTTCAGCATTACAACATAAACCTGATGCCGGCGGGCAAGCTCCCTGATCATATTGTTCATATAAACGGAAATCCCCGACTTCCCGCCGTCATAAGCCATGCCGCTGATTAGAATTCTACACATGCGGATTCCTTTCGTTCATTATCAGAACATCCTCAACCATCACCTTAAATCCGGCAACAAAATTTTCACCTGAACAATGCTTCCTGACGAAATCATAACCGTTATCACCAAGCTTGTTTGCAAGCTCCCTGTTTTGTAAAAGCCGCTTGAGGCCTTCAGCCATGCCGTCAATATCCTTTTCTTTCACCAGGATTCCGGTATGATTGTCGGTAAGCCACTCGCTGACGCCGCCGACATCGAACGCCACGACCGGTTTCCTGAAAGCAAATGCCTCAATGCCGACCAGTCCGAACGGCTCCTGCCATCTGGATGGAAACGCCACGACATCAGCTTTTTCAAAATATTCGTCCGGGTTATTCTGCCATCCGGTAAAAACGACTTTATTGCTCAAGCCCAATGAAGAACTCATTTCTTTCAAATATCCATCATCATTGTCGCCTCCGACAATGTAAGCCCTGAAGTCAATGTCAAGCCTGGCCAGGGCTGCAAGCAGCAGATCAACCCCTTTGCCACGCACAAACTGACCGACATACAGTATCACTGGCGGACCGTCTTTATGCTCCTGAATGAAAACCGAGTCTTTCAGATGCCTGAACGGGTATAATTTAAAGATGGAATTGGCATTGAACCCGTTCATCAGCAAATTATTCCGCATGTATGCCGAGATAACGGTAAATGCATTGCATTTTCTCACTTCCCGCATCAGCGCTATTCTGCGGAGAATATTGACAAACTTCAAGCGGTTCTTTTGCCGTTCGAGCAGGCCGCAGCAGATTGAACAGTAAAACGGATTGAACGGCAAATGGCAATTAATTCTGCAAACCGGAAAATATTTATGTCTGCGCAGACAGTAATAGTCATGATCATGAATAAAAACAATTGCAATAAATTTCCGCCGGATTTTTCTCAACAGTCCGGGATCATCCACTTTGTGAATGAATGCGATGTCAAATTCAGATCCGTCAAGCGCATCAACATCCTCCGGAGAATAAACTTTGCGGAATGCCTTGAGAAAAACATCCGGATATTTACCGTCCGCATGTTCAAACAAGCCGGAAATTTCGAAGCCATTTTCCGACAGCAGCCTGGCGCTGTCATAAATATAACGTTCAACGCCGCCGAAAAATCCGGCCGTTTCAGACACATACAGAACTCTATTTTTATGACTCATATTTTTCTATTACTTTCCGGTAGAAATCCAGTAATTTGCCGGTAATTTTTTCCCAACTGTAATTTTCCGTAGCCATTTTCAGCGAATTTGCTTTCAGGGATTTTATTAAATCCGGACTTCCTTTAAGTTTGTAAAACGCGTCAATAAAAGTCTGAATATCTGAAGCATCAAAAAATATTCCATTCTCCCCGTCTTTTACCAGCCGCTGCAAGCCGCCGACTTTGGAGACAATCACCGGCACGCCGGCAGACCATGCCTCCAGCACCACTATGCCAAACGGTTCAAACAGAGACGGCAGAACAAACATGTCCGCAGCTTTATATGCGGACATCAATTCAGCCGATTCGGAACTCAGGCCCGGAATAATGGTGAATGCAGAGTCAAGGTTGTTTTTCGCGATCATCGTTTCCAGTTCGAGGTAATAATTATCCGCCGTCACCGGGCCAATAATGACGCAGTGTATTTTTTCGCCCGATGATTTCAACTTGATCGCTGCCTCAACCAGCAGCTTCTGATTCTTCTGATAGTCAATCCTGGAAACGCATAAAAGCACTATGTCATCAGGGGCTATGCCGTATTTCCTCCTGAATTCAAGCGGCGCAGCTCCGGAAAATTTAATGTGGTTTACCCCGTTGGGAATATATTCCACCAGTTTATCCGGGTATTCGCGCCGGGTCAGTTCATATTCATCATAGCCTACGCATATAATTCCGTCAGCCATGGACAAAAAGTCCTTTTCCGCAACAAAATGGTCCAGCAGTCTGCCGTAATTAAAGGAATGCCTGACCGCCCTGTCCATTTCATCAATCTCCTTTTGCGGCATATCATAACGTCCGCCGAGAAAGGAAACGACAAAGGGAATCTTCTTCCGCCTGGCGGCTTTACATGCCTGCGAAGCCAGCCTGGACACGGTATGACAGTGGACGACATCGTATTCGTTATCCAGCAGATGCTTATACAATTTAAAAGACAGCGGACTGCCGCCCTTCTTGTCCAGCCGCCGTTTATTGTCATAGGAAAGCGGGAAATAAGGATAGAAATAAGGAAAGCGCCTTACGGCAATGCCTTCGGCAGATTCTTTCTCCATGTGAGACAGCGCGCGCGTGCATAAAATTTCAGGGTTGCAACCAAGTTCGCGCAAGCATTTTGCAGTGTTCCAGATGACAGTTTCGGTGCCGCCCCATTCTTTAAAGGCGAATCTTCGGACAACGTTAGCTATTTTAAGCTTCAAAATATCCATATGTAAAACTCTAATTTAAAATGACAGGTTTTATATTATAGAATGTTAAAGCAATGTTTCAAGGTCATTTAAGAAAATCGCGCCTGCCCTTCCAGGCGGCCAGACGCTGAATAAACCGGCAAACCAGGCCGTAAGGGATGTAGGCGATGCTGCCGCGGCGGATCAGAAACTGGATGTCTCTGCATGATTCAGCTCCAAACGGCAACAGCATCCCGGCTGTGAAATTCTTCTTTTCCCCGTAAATAAAGCCATCGGCAAGGCCTTCATTGTAAAACCTTTTCCAGACTTCACGCAGTTTGTAATTATGGGAATGTTCAACGACGGCGTCCGGGGCGTATGCTATTTTCCGTCCGGCTTTCTTCATCCTCCATGACCATTCGATATCTTCGGAATATTTCAGGTTTTCATTGAACGGATGCTGCACGATATCGCATTTCCGCACCGCCGAGGTGGCAAGTGAAAAAAAATGTCCCCATGCTGCGGAAACAGTTCCGTCGCCAAAAGCACGGCTGTAGTCCTTGACCACCAGCGGGGTGGCATCCGGACGCGGAATCTGATTACCGAATACCGCGATAATTTCCGGATGCTCAAGCAGCGGCTTTATTAAATTTCCCAGCCAGTCGGA